>DATEEE010000149.1:0-30691 GCA_035281285.1 Nitrososphaera sp. | reverse complement strand
GAAAACGCTCATCTTGCGAGGCACCTTGGAGTCGATGAAAAGTTGGTTGACCTGATACTCGAACGGACACTGGAGGTGGAACTGCGAGCTGGATTCTAGCCATAATAGCGGGACGGCCACAAGCCGGTCAATGTCGACAAGGGCGTTTGACATCGAAAAGAAGAGTTTCGAAATAATAGATTCCGAGGTGGGCCAGCATGAGTACAATGAAATGCAGTGGACCATAGTCAGAAGGGTAATCCATGCCACGGCTGACTTTGAGTTTGCCAAAGGCGAGGGCCGAATACTGTTCCATCCCCAGGCGCTGGACTCTGCCTTCGCTGCTATCGGTAGAAAATGCTCGGTGGTAGCAGATGTCGACATGGTTCTTGCCGCGATCAACAAGAAATCCCTCACAGACCTCGGTCTGAAACCTCGGTGTTACATATCTGACCCGGCCCTTGCCGAGGAAGCTCGTAAAACCGGCAGGACAAGGTCAGAGCTGGCTATGAGGCGCGCGGCGGCAGAATTGGATGGTGGCATTGCCGCAATCGGAAATGCGCCCACCGCCCTCTATGAGCTTGTAGGAATGATTCGAGAAGGGGCGTGTAGGCCCGCACTTGTAATAGGAATTCCAGTTGGTTTTGTGTCGGCCCCGGAATCCAAGGAGGAACTGGCAAAACTTGACGTACCGTACATTACAAATTCGGGTAGGAAGGGCGGCAGCCCTGCGGCTTCTTCAATAGTCAATGCCGTAATGCTTCTGTACCAGAATTCCCGGTCATCTTCGTGAGTGGGCTACGCAGGCCTTTACGATCCCATCCGCAAGGTGGCCTGCGGCAAAGTGGAAATGGCCGTAACCCGCAATCCCTGAATCTCCCACTATAATACCATCTTTGCCTCCTGCGATTCCCATTCCACGTCTGAGGTCAAGTGCGAATCGGCTGTCCTTGCTAATGTGCTCTAGCCGTGAATAGTGAAATTCGTGACCCCTCAGAACATGCTTGCCGAATAATGGACCATTGCTTACTCCTTCCGTGTAGTTTAGGGTAAGTCTTCCAGTCATGATGGTATCGGCGTCGACAAGCCCAACCATCTGGTGTTGCTTGCTCGAGCCCCTGTAGCCTGTGATCGAGCGAGTGAGGTACATCAACCCACCACACTCTGCGTAGATAGGGATGCCCTGATTCAAGTGATCCCTGATGGATTTCTTCATGGACTCGTTTCTTTCGAGGCGGTCAGCGAGGACTTCCGGAAACCCTCCACCTATCACGATCCCGCCGATATTTTCAGGCAAGTTTCTGTCGCCAACTGGGCTAAAATATACGAGTCGAGCTCCGGCCCTTCCGAGGGCGTCTAGGTTGTCCTGGTAGTAAAAATTGAAGGACTCGTCAAGGGCAATCGCAATTCGAACAGTTGGACCTCCGGCATCTTTTTGTCCGGATATCCGGGGAAGCTCGTCATTTTCGCATATGCCCACCACTGCATCGATGTCTATCTGTGCAGCGATAGCCTTCGAAGATTCAATCATCTTCCTTCTTCGCGGATTGCCGAGCTCTTGCGCCGGAACGAGTCCCAAGTGGCGCTCTTCCATTGCAGCATGGCTGTCCCTTCGGAGCACACCAAGGATGGGGACTTTTGTTTTTGAATTGATAGCTTCAGTAAGGTACTGAGCATGCCTGTCACTTGCGACGTTGTTCAAGACGACGCCGCGAATGGAAGTGCCTCGGTCAAATTTCACGAATCCAAGTATTATCGCAGCCACCGAGCGGGCTGCCTTGCCCGCGTCAACAACTAGTACCACTGGGGATTTCAAAATCCTCGCCAAATGGGCGGTACTTGCGTAATTGTCACGGCCGGACAGGCCATCGTAAAGTCCCATCACCCCTTCGATTACCGCAATATCCGCGCCTTCCGAGGCTCGAGTGAACGATTCGGCTACGCCACGCTTGCCCATAAGCCAGACATCCAAATTGCGAGAAGGCCGTCCGGTGACCAGCGTGTGGTACGACGGATCGATAAAGTCAGGGCCAACCTTGAATGGCTGCACTTTGTACCCGCGGTCAACAAGCGCTTGCATTACCGCTAGTGCGACGGTAGTTTTGCCAACCCCGCTTGTAGGTGCTGCAATCGTCACCCTGGGTACCTTCATGCAGACCAAAAGTCTAGTCTTTTTATTTTAACTTTGACATTCAGATTGATTTTTATCCTGACAGAGTTGATTCCGGCCTTGTGCCGCAGGATCGCGGGCTTGTGATAGTATATACTGGAAAGGGCAAGGGCAAAACAACTGCTGCGCTAGGGATAGTACTTCGCGCGGTAGGACACGGGATGAGGGTTGCAATGGTTCAGTTCGTCAAAGGAGAATGGTTTTACGGCGAGCTTGCTAGCTCAAAGAGGCTAGAGCCGGAATTCGAGCTGATCGCAGCGGGAAAGGGTTTTGTGGGAATTATCGACGATGACCATCCGATCGAGGATCATCAAAATGCGGCCAAGGTCGCGATACGAGTGGCCAAGGAGAAGCTCGCCTCAGGTAAGTACGATGTTGTCATCCTCGACGAAATTAACTATGCGGCAAAACTGGGCCTCATACCAGAGGATGAAATCTTAGAGCTGATACAGTCGAGGCCCGAAAAGACGACCATCGTCCTAACTGGAAACTATGCTCCGGAGTCCGTCTTGGCGGTGGCTGACCTCGTGACAGAAATGAAAGAGATCAAACACCCTTACCAGCAGGGCATAAAGGCGAAGAAAGGAATCGATTTTTAGAAGCTTCTTCCAGATGCTTTCTGCGTCGGAATTGATTCCGCGGCCAGTAATAGGCAATGAGCAACCTTAAAGTATGCCATTCGCATCGGGTATCTAATCGGCGACATGGCTGCAACTAACGAAGTCCAGAGGCTGCCCGAGGAAGGCGAGATCGTTATCGCGACTGTCCGGGAGGTCACAGGGCACGGAGCCTATGTAACGTTGGACGAGTACAGTGCGATGACCGGATTTCTGCACATTTCAGAAATCGCGACTGGCTGGATCAGAAACATCGAGCGCTACGTAAGGCCGAAGCAAAAGGCAGTCCTTAAGGTCATTCGAGTCAACAAGACCAGAGGCGAAGTTGATACGTCCCTCAAGCAGGTTTCTGGGGAGGAACGCAAGTCAAAGCTCATTGAGGTAAAAAAGAACGAAAAGGCAACCGCTTTCATGGAGTTTATCAAGGCAAACCTGAAACTTACGGATCAACAGGTGGTCGAGGTCGAAGAGAAAATTCTTCAGAAATATGACTATGTTTATGACGCGTTCGAGGCCGTTGCGCGCAAGGGGATAGAGGCCATTCAGAGCATAGACCTCTCCCCGGAAATGAAATCGGCTATTGAAGAGGAAAGCAACAAGATCCAGATTCCACAGGTGGAGGTGAGAGGGCTGATCGAAATTTCTTCAAAAGAGCCTGACGGAATAGAGTTGATAAAAAGTACCCTTTCCGCCGCAGAGGGTGGCAAAGGCGCAACTCGAACTTCTATCACTTACGTTGGTGCGCCGAGGTACAGGATCGTTGTGACCGCAGAGAACTTCAAGGTCGCTGAAAAGTCGATGAACAACGCGGTCGAAAAGATAAGATCCGCTGTCGAGAAACGCCGCGGCACATTTCGTTTTGACCGCGAAGAGTCCAAAAAATCACATCAGCAGGGATAGGGCTGGAATTGAAGCACCTTATCCGAAAGTGCGCGGCGGACAATCTCTATACGCTGAAGCTTGAATGTCCCCGATGTGGCAAGCCCACCGTCGACGCGCATCCTCCCAAATATTCACCTGACGACAAGTATGCACGCTACAGGATTTCTGACAGGTATAGCGAAGAAGAGCCTAGACAAGAATTATAAGTAAACCGGCGGTCTTGTACGACCGTCTTTCATTGCGATTTGCGATTGCCGGTGCGGGAGTGTGCGGGAGCTATCTTGGGCACATGCTTACCAAGGCCGGCCACGATGTCGAAGTATTCGAATCGTCCCGCAAGGAGCAGCACTGGCCAGTCTGTGCCTGGGGTGCATCCAGACACATGTTGGAGAGGTTCTCAGAGAAGGCCGGTCTTGTTTTTGAAAGCTACGTCTTCCACACCGGAAAAACCCTGAAGATGGAGCTGCCAAATGACGTTAAAGAGTTCCTGGAACTCCGTGGTCTGGTGACGTACGACAAGCATCGCTGGGAAGCGGACTTGCTCCGAGGAGTTCAGGTCCACTATGGCAAGAAATGCGAGAAATCCTCATTCCCATTTTCGGACTACGACTACGTCCTTGATTGCACCGGACTCCACAGAACTTTACTTCCGAGATCCAAAGAAGACTTTCTCATCCCTGCCTACGAGTACCTTGTTGAAAACGTGAATGGCATCGATGAATTCTATGTCATTGGCTACAAAGGGGCAAGGGGCTACTTTTGGTATTTTCCACTTGACAGCCACAGAGGGTACATGGGGGCCGGTGACATTGACAAGAAATACTACGGGGTGGAGGAGTTCTTCAGCGAGCACCCTGAAGCAAGAATTGTGAAAAAAATAGGCAGGCCCATAAGGCTGGCACCCCCCAAGAGGATGGAACCATTTCATGATGGAAACATTATCGGAGTAGGTGAATCGATAGGTTGCGTCTTTCCTATGCTCGGCGAGGGCATCATACCTTCGCTTATCTGCTGCGACCTTTTCTTGGAAGTACTGGATGGAGAATCAAGGCCTTTCGACGTTAGGAAGTACAGGAAAAAAGTGCTTGACCGGTTTGGATACTATGACGATGTGTATCGGATCGTCAGAATGAAAATGGCCGGAAAGCTCAGCACCGTAAGGCACGTGAACCTCCTAATGAGCATGTACCATCACATGAAGAAGGAAGAAAAGAGGTTTGGATTTGAAATAAGCCTCGAGAAAATGACAAGGCTAGTCAACGCTTTATAATGCGCGCGTAGGAAACATGATTGAATTGGGTGAACAAAGCCGCGCCTCGTCTGAATCGCAAACGGAAATGACGTTGATGATGCTCCCATCAGACGCCAATCCAATGGGTAATGTATTCGGAGGAACTATCTTGCGGCACGTCGACCTAATTGCGGGTATCGTCGCAAAACGACACGCAAGAAACACAAATTGCGTCACTGCAAGCATTGACAGGATGAAATTTCTAAAGCCGGTCTACATAGGAAACGCACTCATACTTGCGGCAAGGCTAAACTACGTTCGCCGGTCCTCGATGGAGATTGAAGTCCTGATCGAATCGGAAAACCTTGATACAGGAACACGCGAAAGAACTGGCACGGCATTTGTGACTGTTGTTGCGCTTGGCAAGGATGGGCGTCCCACAGCCGTTCCGCCGCTCACACCTCAGAACGAAGAAGAACGGCAAAGATTTTTAGAAGGCGAGAAGCGGATGCTTGCCAGACTTCGCGAATAATACGACGCCCGGCATTACTAGAGTTCGTGTAAAGTTCAATATCGAATTGAATATCATGACTTGGATACTATTCGTATGAATCCAATTCTTCTACCGAACCATCGTCTGGAATCGGAGGATTTGTTGCGGCCTGTAAACTACGGTCAGCAATGGCGACCAATTGCGAATTCATCTTGCGCACCTCTTCAAGGATAAGTCTGAGCAATTCCAGTTGCTCATCATCTTTCGGCTTGATCGACCGCCTTTTTGCCAATGCTCGAGGTTATTGTATCGGCTATAAAGATTCACGCCCGGCTTGTCAAGAATACCTTCGTTCAAGGTCCATGAACTTGTCGAGCTCTACGAACCGGTTAAAGTCCTTAAAAGTGACCATCATTTTCCGTGTCCGCTTAGTTGCGCCTGTCTCTTTCAGCTCTGTCAGTACCTGCTGGATGGCATAGGTCGCGCTGTAAAGTGCCGAGAGTGGGAAGACTGCGATCCTGTAGCCGAGTTTAAGAAGTTCGTCAGCCGGGAGGTTTGGCGTAACGCCATCCTCTATCATGTTCGCGACGAGAGGCGCGTCGATCTCGTCCGCGACGCGCTTGAGCTCTTGCATAGTTCTGGGCGCTTCTACAAAGACCACATCGGCCCCCGCCTTTCTATACGCCTTTCCACGCTCGATGGCTTCGTCAAGCCCCAGCGGAGCACGTGCATCGGTCCTGGCTACTATGATAAAGTCCCGATTCTTCCTTGCCTCTAGCGCTGCTTTGAGCTTTGGAAGGTAATCGTCCTTCGCAATTACATCTTTGCCTATCATATGGCCGCAGCGCTTTGGCCAGATCTGATCCTCAAGAAATATCCCCGCCGCACCGAGCTTTTCCAGGTCCCTTACAAGCCTCCAGACGTTCAAGGGGTTTCCGTATCCCGTATCTGCATCCACTAGGACTGGAACGTCTACCGCGGAAATGATTCGACGTGCGTTGTCTACGGTTTCTCCCGCGTTCAGAAGCCCGAAATCCGGCATTCCCAGGAGCGCCGCAGACGATCCATAACCCGTTTGGAACATCGCCGTAAAACCGACCTGTCTGGCAATCCTAGCGCTGAGGGCATCAAAAACTCCGGGCAGCACAATAATCTTTTTGCGATCCTCGAGTTGTTCTCGAAGCGAGCGAGCCTTTACCGTCCTACTCATGGATACGATTTGCTCGATATGCTGTGTATATTAGCGTTCCATTCTGCTCGTGTTGAAGATGAAATTGATTGATCAAATTCTTAAGAGCAAGATGGCGTAAATATTCAAATCGATAGTTTGTTTTGACCCATAATGGGTTCAAGTTTCGCTTGCGGCTTGGATTTCATAGTCGCCACCAGCGTGCTTCACGACTGTCAGCTTGCAAACCCTGCACTCATAGTGCTTCTCTGGAGGATCGTGAAGAACCGACCCATTGAGCCAGACCATCAATGTCCCGCAGGAAGGGCAGTTCATCATACAGAATCAACACTATGTGATTGAGTTAATATTCCTTATCCTCAAGGGCGAATGATTTGCCTGTTGGGCCTGTACTCCCTCATTTCCGTGCCGCAGTATGCGCATTTGTAGTGCTCGACCTGCATCCCTGACGCCCTATCAGTTCTGGTAGAAAACGTGAATTCGCGCCCACAGTGACCGCATCTCATTCAACGCATTTTAGAAAATTCTCATATAAAAACTCGACCGATCGCGCTTGCCCCCCACATGGCTTTTTAGTCCGATTCGCTGATCATTTCACGTTTGTTATCCGACGAACAGGGGGAGCTTCTTGTGCGCCTGGCAAGAAAGGCAGTCGAAAGTCATCTTGACGGTACTGTTTTGCGTCCTCCTGAAGATTACTCGCAAAGTTCAGGGGTTTTTGTCACTCTGAATTACAAGACTAAAAATAACGAAGAACGCCTTCGCGGCTGCGTCGGCTACCCATATCCCTACAAGGGGCTTTCTAGTTCCGTGATAGATGCTGCCATAGCCGCAGCGACCGAGGACCCTCGCTTTCCGCCTGTTAGCAAGTCCGAGCTCGCTAACCTACTATTCGAAATAAGCGTGTTAAGTACTCCTGTCGAGCTGACATGTGAGCGCAGCCGACTGCATGATAATATCGTGATAGGAAGAGACGGGCTCATTCTGCGCTGGAAACATGGTTCGGGTCTGCTGTTGCCCCAGGTCCCCGTTGAGCTGGGATGGGACGCAAACGAATTTCTCAGTAATCTCTGCTTCAAGGCCGGAGCGATGTTAGATGCCCTGCTTGAAAAGTCATCAAGCGTATACACTTTTCAGGCCATAGTTTTCAAGGAGCTAGAGCCGTCCGGGCCCGTATCAAGAGTCAATTTCTGATGATGTTATGCATACATCCAGAGTCGAGGTTATCAAGTTATTATTATGTGTTAAACCATGAAATCGGCAATGTGCTAACTTGGAATGGGTTGGATAACTGAGCTGAAAGCCGTGCAAGAGAGACAAGTGATACGGAACAATGTTCCATACTTGATTTTATAGCGTCTGATGGTGATACCGCGATGTGATAGATCCAGCCAAAAGGTGGAAATTTCTATCGATAGGGCTGATGGGATTTTTGGCACTAGTTGCGCTGCCAGCCACAGTCGTACCGCAGACAGAGGCCGCATCGGAAAGTACAAACTTGGTTCAGCAAATACTCAATATCGTCAAAGATATTCAGACAAAAGTGAACGGATTGTCAGGAGCAAGTGGTCCGCTGTCTACTCTGCAAAGTGACGTTAGCACAATAAAAACAAAGACTGATGAGCTTCCAACTGATACCAATGCCACGCTGACGAATATCCAACAAACTATCAATGATATCGACGCGAATACAGGGGGTGCAGGACCATTAAATAGGATGTTCATGCATCGATTCGATGTTGGTACAAGCGATTCAGATTCAAGAACCTGCGCTTCTACCGGCCCATACCTGCTGTTTGTCAACGCCGAGGGCGCTGATGCCTCTCTTATCATATCCCCGATCGGCTTCACTCAGGGACTGCACACACAGCCATCAACGGTTGTAGTAGGAGCCGCAGGAAACACTAACACGGTAGTCCAAGTCAACGTAGGGAGCCAAGTTAATCCGAATGCGTACGCCGAAATACTAATCACCATGCAAACAACTGAAGGAGCCGTAGTCTCGTGTAATTGAATACTATGGCACCCTGGTCAACCACACTCCCGTTCGAAGTAAATGTGATGGGCCACAGTGGAAACTGACTACCGCTAAAAGTAATCAGAAGATTGCAGAACCGGTTATTATTATTCCTACTGGGGAGTTTACAATCTACAGTCCTACTCTTGCAGCCGTTCAGACGTATCCAACTCGCCGCAACCTTCACGATATCTTCGAGTGTTGACGGCACCACGTTCTCCAAAGTGACGAGCCTTGGATACCGGGTTGGCACAATGAACTCAGCTGCCGTTATATTTATTGTAATTCTTAGGGGCGTCAACTCTCCGGATCAGCTGCAACACGAGCTGATTTGATTAGGATGCCAAATTATGGGGTCTACCTAGTCGACTGACGCCTGATTCTTCCTATCCGAAATTTGATTTGCCAATGTAATATATACTCACATTGTTCTGAATTTTCCTGTTTGGGAAGGGTGTATCTGGCGCCTTATGGAGTAGGTCTAGGGCACGCCAGCAGACTGGTAATGGTGGCAAACAAGCTTGTTCAAAATGCCAGAGAGGTAAGGTTCTCATCTTTTGGCGAGGCTGCCAGCTATGTTACTATGCACGGCTATCAATGCGCCATGGTTTCCCCAGTTGAATTCGCGTGGAGCATGGAAGGCGGCTTCTCCGTCAAGAACAGCCTAGCCAATATCCCTGTGTGGTTTACGAACCTTTCCAGGCAGGTAAATCAAGAAATCAGAAACATGTGCTCAACAAACCCCGACATTGTAGTCTCTGATTCGCGGCTTTCTCCCATATTGGCGGCGAGAATTCTTGGCATTCCTTCGATTGTTGTGCTGAACCAAATTAAGTTGTTGCTTTCTCCTCGGCTCAGAGAATTTGCCATATCAAGATTGTTTGAGAATATGGTGGGAGAAGTTTTGGGATCGCTGTGGTCACTGGCAGACCGGGTGCTCGTGCCGGACCTTCCTCCACCAAACACCATATCTGCTCACAATGTCTGGGGAACCGGCTCGGCAGGCTCTGTCCTAGAGTATGTGGGCTTTACTGCTCCGTCCGTGGCAGCCAATTCAGTCGAAACAGAGAAGATTGCGAAGTCCCTTGGCATTGACGGCTCAATGCCCCTTGTGTTCATGCACGTGAGTGGACCGATGCAGACAAGGATGGCCCTAGTTAGGGTCTGCATGGAGGCGATTAAATTACTTCAAGGAACTCAGTTTATCATTTCTGAAGGTAAGGCCGGGGGCGACCCTGCCCCTAAAAGGATAGGCTCCAACGGATGGTATTACCAGTGGTGTCCTGTGAGGGACGAGATTTTTTCAATGTGTGATGTGGCGGTCCTAAGAGGTGGCCACGTGACACTCTCCCAGGCAATATTATTCGGCAAGCCGGTAGTGACAGTGCCAATAGAAAATCACGGAGAGCAACTAGGAAATTCAATCAAAGTAGAAGAAATGGGGTTTGGGAAAATGGTGCATCCGAAAAACCTGGGTGGTCAAATGCTGGCCGACGCCATTACCACTGTCTTGTCCGATCCGAGCTATGCGGCAAAGGCAAGGGACCTTCGTTTGGTCGCTCAGAGCATGGACGGGACGGATAATATAGTAAATATCATAGAGTCATACGTTTGATTAAAAACATTCAAGCGCTCAATGAAATTACTTTATTAGCATTTGATCTGAAAAAACAAAGAAAATAGAATAAAAGGGCTTGGAGCCCGGATTTACCAGTGATGCTTTTCGTCTGGAATCAGGCCGATCTGTTCACGCTCAAAGTACCTTTCGAGTTCTTGAGCCCACTTTTCCTTCGCAGATCCACCGCCGAGACCCTTTCTTCTGAGCCAGAAGGCGATGACTCCTAGCAAGAATACTGCGAACAGCATGGTTCCAAAGATGTAGACCATGACGTCGAAGAACAGCGGGTCGTACGCCGGACCTATCTGCCCGATTAGAGGTTCGAAGACCATTATCCTAATGCACGATAGCCCAAAGATATATACATTTTGGTCGGCGCACGGGTTCCTCTCGCACGACTTGGTTAGGAATGACGGATCCAGGCCTGAAGTGGGGCAGAAGGAAAATGTGTTGATAGTTGGTAGCTTCTCATATCAAAAAAACAATCCTGAGGATAATGGAATAAAAACAAAAAGTAAAGAGGAGGGTTTAGGTCGCTACGGGCTTTGAACCTCTTCCCTTAAGGAAGAATGCTGCAGCTACGCCACCAAAGATTGCGCCCAACACACCGATGAATACTGCCATCTGGCCAGTCTCAGTTGACAACATTGGTGTCCCAGAGCCAGTCGACGGGTTTCCCTGAGCCGCTATCAATCTTTCCTTCGCCAAGATGCCGTTCTGTGTGCACGGAACAATGTTGTACAGTTCACATTTCTCGAGCATTTCTGGCGTAATTGGTTCACCGCCAGTGCCACCCGGGTACTGCGCGAATGTCTGCTGGACAGATCCAACTCCAAGCACCGTGAAAAGCGCTGCCATCGTTCCTAGAGCCATTAAAGCTGGCTTGTTCATACCACCTAACCTGTCGAAATCAGATATTTAACTTTTATGAGTAGCATTAATTCAGCGGCCGGCCGCTTCGTGAGGTCATTCTAACGGTACTGCTTATCGGTCCGCCAGCTGCGAAATTACGACGTTTTGAACTCGACCTAAACATTTAAGATATGCATGCATGAACGGAGATACCGTATGGCACGTATTCACGTTCACACTCATGGCAAATCGCATTCAACACGTCCGACTTCTAAATCTCCTCCGGCTTGGTTAAACCAGAGTCAGGAAAAAGTCACTTCGCTTGTGGTGCAGCTCTCTAAGGACGGTCTAGGTCCAAGTGAAATCGGACTGAAATTGAGGGACCAACATGGAATCCCGCTCGTAATGCCAATTGTTGGAAAGAGCGTGACTGATATTCTCGCGGAAAACAACATTCGAAGCGAAATGCCCGAGGACCTCGACCAGCTCGTCAAGAAGGCGCTTGGACTTCAAAAGCACCTCAAAGTCCATAACAGCGACCACCGCAACGTGCGCTCGCTTGAACTTGTTGAGGCAAAAATTCACCGCCTGTCCAAGTACTACAAGAGGTTGGGCAGACTGCCTCAGACTTGGAAATACGCCGCAGTGATTGCTCAGCTGGAGTAAGATGAGCTCCCGCGATCGGCTGATAGAGGCTTCAAAGCAAATCTCTGACAGAATTACGAAGTTTGTCGATAACGGTTCGGAAATTTCCGTCATAACCCATATCGACGCCGACGGAATAACGTCCGGCAGCATTATATCGCGCGCTCTTGCGCGTATGGGTGCCCGGTTCTCCGTTCGAGCAGTGTCGGAAATGAATAGCGCTGTTATTGAAACCATGAAAGCCGAAGCGCGCGATTTTTACATCATTACAGACCTGGGCGGAGGCTGGGCCTCGCATCTCAGCAAGGCCTTAGGTGACCGTTGGATAGTAATCGACCACCATGAAATTTCAGATCAGGAAATCTTGACCGACGACGGAGCCAGGATTTTTAACGCCTGGAAATACGGGATCGACGGCGGTGTGGATATTTCTGCAGGTGGAATGGCCTATTTGGTGGCCAGCGCCCTAGGCAGAGGAAACAAAGACCTTTCGCAGCTGGCTGTTGTCGCCGCCGTCGGAGACAGGCAGGATCAGGGAGACAAAAAGTCGTTCCTGGGCCAGAATGCCGAGATCCTTAAGGTTGCTGAATCAAACGGCCTCGTAAAAGTCGACATGGACTTGCTCCTTGTAGGAAGGGAAACGAGGGCATTGCATGAGGCACTCGCATTTACGTCGAGCCCTTACATTGAAGGATTGACATGGAATAGGGACAGTTGCCACACGCTCCTAAAGAACGCCGGGATAAATCTAAAGGTTGAAGGTCGATGGCGGGTGCTGTCAGAATTTTCGCAGGAAGAAAAGAGTGCAGTGCTGGACGCGATAGCAAAGCACATCGCAACGTATGGTAAGGGAGACTCTAGCGTTGTCGGCGATCTGATCGGGTACGTCTACACGTTGACTTCCGAAGAAACTCGTAGCCAGCTTAGGGACGCGCGAGGGTTTTCAACTCTTCTCAACGCTTGCGGAAGAATCGGCAAACCAGGAATCGGCATCGCTATCTGTCTTGGCGACAGGAGTGAGATGCTGAGTGCCGGCGAAGAGATCATCTCTACTTATAGGAATACGCTCCGGAACTATATTTCAACGATTTTTGCAGACAAATGGAGGATAGCCGATGACGGCAGGAACGTCTTTGTCAACGGCGAAGGTCTAGTCGCAGAGGACATGCTAGGGGCAGTTTCGTCGCTCTTGAGCGGTTCGCCTTCTCTGGGTCACAGGCTTGTTTTTGTCAGGACGCTGGCGGGTGACGGCACCTACAGGTTCTCTTCGCGAAAAACTACTGGAACGGGCGCTGATCCCAACCTAGGAATCCTAATGCGGCAGGTGGCTGAATCTTGTGGTGGCACTGGTGGCGGTCATGCAGCGGCTGCTGGATGCAGGATTCCTTCCGGCGTCCTTGAAGCGTTTATTTCAAGCATCAAGGCAGCTTCAAATGGCTCGAAATCGACTGCGACATCCTGATATTGGAATAAGGGTGAGGATCGATTTTCAGATTCCCACCAAAGCAAGATCTGCGCTTAAGGCATTAATACCCGACAATCTTAACTTTCCCGAAGGTCTGTCTGTGAAGATGTTTACCAGGGGCTCCTATCTGTGGATTAACATTCATGGTGACAATGTTGACGTCAAGACTGTCCTGAACACCATTGACGAAATTCTAGAGCACGCCTCAGTATGCCAAAAAGTGATGTCGCACTAATGCTCGACCCGAGAATGCTCAAGGAAAACCCTGGCAAAATTCAGGAAATGCTTCAAAACCGGAACATACGCGACTTTCCACTTGAAAAACTCGTCGAGCTCGACCAAAAGAGGAGGGAGTGCATCGTACTTGTTCAGGAACTCCGACAGCGAAAGAACGTTCTGTCAGAGGCAATTGCCAGGAAGAAAAAGAAGGGGGAAGCGGTGGAAACAGAGCTTCTAGAAATGAAGCAAGTCAGCAGCAAACTTGGCACGACCGATCAGGATCTCGTCCAGGTTGAGCGCGATTTTCGGCAGCTCATGTTGATAGTTCCAAACATGCTTCACGAATCCGTCCCCATAGGAATCGATGAAAAGCAAAACGTGCTGGTGCGGGAATGGGGGAAAGTAAAGAGATTTGATTTCCAGACCAAAGATCACGTCGACATCGCCACATCGCTGGATTTGATTGACCTGGAACGCGCAGCAAAGGTCTCTGGGGCTCGTTTTTACTTTCTAAAGAACCAGCTTGTCTTGATGAACCAAGCGCTCATTAATCTTGCACTCGACTTTCTTTCGGCTAGAGGCTATGCCGCAGTTCAGCCACCGTACATGATTAGGAACGAGCCAATGTCAGGTGCCGTCATTCTAGGAGACTTTCAGGATGTAATCTACAAGATCGAAGGTGAAGATCTGCACATGATAGGCACATCGGAACACGCAATTGCCGCCATGCATATGGATGAAATCCTAGAAGGGAAGACTCTGCCGATCAGATATGCCGGCTTTAGCACCTGCTTCCGCAAAGAAGCGGGGGCCCACGGCAAGGACATGAAGGGGATATTCCGCGTACATCAGTTCGAGAAAGTAGAGCAATTTGTGTATTGCAGGCCCGACGATTCCTGGGATGAACATGAGCGGATGCTGGGCCTGGCAGAAGATTTCATTCAGTTGCTCGGTCTGCCGTGCCGAACAATGCTGCTTTCTTCCGGAGATACCGGCAAGATTTCAGCAAAAACATACGACATCGAGGTTTGGATGGCTGGCCAGAACGCTTTCAGGGAGTTGATATCGTGCTCGAATTGCATGGAATTCCAGGCCCGAAGGCTGGGCATAAGGTTCAGGGATAAGACGAACGAGGAAACACGGTTTGTCCACACGCTAAATAGCACGCTGGTGGCAACAGAACGAACCATGGCGGCAATACTAGAGTACTATCAGACGGGTGACGGCAATGTGGAGATTCCAACTGCGCTGCAAAGATACATGAATGATATAAAGGAAATCAGGCGAAGCTGACGATAAATCGCGATTGCGGGTAGAGAATGAGAGGATACGTTTTTAGACCGTTTTTCCAGCATAACCAGGTACCGTGCAGGAGAGTATCAAGTTCTCTGGTGCAGAGGCAAACGTAGTAGTCCACGCCACCGAGGACAAGGACAGAATCTTGGCTGCTATTCAAAGCCAGCTGAACTTGCCTGCTGACAGTTTCATTGAATCAATGGCCGACGGGCATTACAAGAACAAGATCCTGATGCTCAAGGCTGTCTTTTCGAGTGAAGAGGCTGGACAGCTTGCTTCGAGGATGGCTGCTAAACTGAGCTCTTCAGACCGTGAAGAGATTTGGCATAATATTCGGCAGCTTTCAGACGAAAAGGGTAACTTATTCCTCAGAATCGATAAGCAAAGGCTCTGCCAGGGCAAAGTTTCAATCACATCGGCTGACTCACTTCGTATCAAATTCAAGCCAATAAAGAGATACAGGCCCGCAAGCAGCCTAGAAAGCTATCGGGGGCTCTTTACATCAGAATAGATCTCCACGTGCCCGGATCCCCGGACGCCGCCTTTTTAGCAAGGAATTTGGGAATTGACATTATTGCCACTCCCATCAACAATGGAACCACCGGCGCAACGGTGAAACGAATCCTTCGCACAACGACAAGTTCTTTGGATGCGGCATACATTGCCTCCACTGGCAAGATCGATTCAATAACATCCGCCGACATTGTGACGGTTGCGAGCTTCCAGTCAGCGAAAAGATTGCTCAAGGCAAAAGTCAGGAAAGGATTGGGGATGGAATTCTTGGTGAGCCCTGTTCGCACGCAGAGCGCGGACGGGATTGCGAAGTGGCTGTCTGACCTGAAAGATGCATATCGCTTCTGTAGATCGACAAATTGTCAGTTCATACTTTCGAGCGGTGCAGAAGTACCCGGTGAAATGATTTCAGGGCGATGCATCGATGAATTGCTGGAAGAGATAGATATAGATCCGAAAACGTACTGGCGGAACCTGGAAAACTGGCTGGGTCGTGTAGCATCTGGCAAGGTGACTATAGCGTAATGCTCAGACGCAAGCCAAAGCGAAGGTATTTGCTGATATGGCATGCCGGCATCAAGGATATTGAATCAGCGGAAATTCTTAGACGGCGATGCGCCGATCTGTTCGGCCGCGTCACGCTTGAAAAGGCATCCCTCAGGCAGATGCGGTCTATTGCCGATCGGATTGTACTCAGCGTTAATTTGTCACAGCTGCATCCGGTTCTAGTCAGCATTTCGTTGTGCCACCCGCCGATGGTCGTCTTGGACATGTCAGGCAGTTTAAGACAATTGGAGCAGCGGATTCGCCAGTCCGAACACCCTAGTACGGTGATGAGTAGTTAAACGTCGCTTGGCGTGAAGATTTAAGTGAGCTCGTTCCCTCTTAGATTCGGGGATGAGGTAAGTTTCGCTGCTCCAGACTGAGTATAAACGATGAAGATCTCGCGACGAACCGACCCAAATTCAACAAAAGGCAGGTGGGGCCATACATGTCCTTCAGCAATTCAGGAATCTTTTACCACGACTCCGGCGTATAGTTGTAGACTGCCTGTTTCGCGAACCCCGGCCCCACTCCTTATTTGATCTATCCCTGCATCACGCACTTTGCTGTTGCAATACCGCTTGGTCTGAAGAAGAATATAAGTAACTGAAAGCGGCAATTATGATCTCGCAGATGGAACTGGCTTACGATTATCCCATGTACAGGCCGCCGTCTGAGGCGAATTCTATGATATTTCAGGTTACCCTCGGTTGCTCATTTAACAAGTGTTCGTTCTGCAACATGTATCGAACAAAGGATTACGTTGAACGGCCGTGGGACGAAATTAAGGCCGAAATAGATTTGGCTGCAAAGTACTATCCCGACACCAGACGAATCTTTCTTGCAGACGGAGACGCTCTGAACCTGTCAAAGGACAGGATAGTCCAGATCCTCAAATATGTGCGCGAGAAATTCCAAGACCTGGAAAGAATTTCGTGCTACGCTATGCCAAAAAATGTAATTCAAAAGTCAGACGAAGAGCTCAAGGAACTCCGCAATGAAGGGCTTTCAATGCTGTACATTGGTATCGAAAGCGGGAGTGATACCGTTCTGAAAAAAGTTACAAAGGGAGCCACACATGCCACAATTGTCCGCGCATGTGAGAAGGCAAGAAAACACGGATTCACTCTTTCGTGTATGGTGATCCTTGGCCTTGGAGGCAAGACCCACACGGAAGAACATGTTCTAGAAACGGCGAGGATCTTGAGTGAAACGTCTCCAGAATATGCGGGCGCTCTTACACTCTATCTTGAAGACGGGGTTAGGGAGGAATTCTTGACCAAGTTCGAAGAACCCTTTATCCCGCTCGAAGACCTGGAAGTCCTGCGAGAGCTTGAATTGCTGATTGCAAATTTTAATCCCAAGAACCCTGTCATATTTCGCGCAAACCATGCCTCAAACGTCTATTCGCTCGGCGGGACCATGCCACAGGACAGGGAAAAGTTGCTAAGCAGGATAGAGGACCTGAAATCCCATCCTGAGATGCTGAAGCCAAAGTTCTTGCGAAGATTCTGAGCCGTTCAGCCAATTGCGTCAAGGGCACCAGCAAATATCGATAGAATTAATAGCCTCGCAAGGCATTTTGAGTCAAAATGTACAGCGGGGAACTTGAAGTTCAGGCGAAAAGGAAGGCACTTGCCGTTTTGCAGGATGAAATCACCAAAATTCTCAACTCTGCGAGAGATCTTTCGACTTTGACATCTTCTCTAATCAAGGGAGACGATAAGGAAATCCAGATGTGCCTCGAGAGGATGCGAAATACTGAGGAAGAAGTCGAAAATTTGAGGAGAAAAATAACCCGCGAGGTGGCGGAAATCGGCAGTCTGATGGCAAACCGGGAGGACATCTTGCGTACTGCATATATCATTGACGACATCGCCGGCTACATCAGCGGCGTAGCTTTCAGACTGGCTAACATGAAGACTTCCTCGCTCAAGAAGGCCAGTTTTGACGATGACTTGAAACAGCTGGTCAGCATGGTGGTCGACACCATTTTCAAGCTCAATGAAATGGGTAGGGCCCTTTCAATCAACCCCTCGAACGCGATTGACCTGGCGCAGGACGTGCAAAAGCTGGAAAGACAAGTTGACGCAAAGTACAGGGCCGTGATCATTAAGGCATTGAGCGAAATTTCATCTAACAAGGACCTGCTACTTCTGAAGGACGCAGTCGAGGGCATCGAGGGTATGATCGACAAGTGCCAGGAAGCTTCCGACTCGTTCACTATCCTTGCATTGAGCATGTAGATGTCATGACGCTTGCCCGGCTTATCGATAACCGCATCGTAGTCTGGGACATAAAGGATTCACGCAGCATCTTTGGAACCGGGTACTATGGAAAGCCGCTTGGAGTTCCAAAACCGAAGGGGACGGATTTTGACGCCCCGCTTGTCCTTGATCTTATAGAAGGATACTTCCTTGCCGAAAAGGGCAAACTCGACCTTGTTCGGCCTGAGGGGAAAGCCGTTCCGCTTGCCGACATCAAGAGGATCTGCCGGAAGCAATATTCAGATTTTGATACAAAGTATGCGGTATTTCGAGATCTTCGCGAAAGGGGATACATCGTGACGCCGGGGATAAAGTTTGGTTGCGACTTTGCGGTGTATGAGCGCGGACCGGGTATAGATCACGCGCCATACCTTGTACAAGTCTACAGGGATGGCGACATGCTGACCGCTACTGGCATTGTACTTGCTGGAAGACTTGCCACCACCGTCAAAAAACAATTCATTCTCGCAATCCCCCGCGTGAAGGCCGGAAAGATTGATTACGTAGGATTTGATTGGTGGCGTGCGTGATTACGCCGTCAACGATCGTTGTGTAATACCCTTCAATGGCATGTCAAATTTTACGTGGTTTTCGCCTGAAATGGACAGTCGTGTAGAGAATTTTTCGGAACCCTGCTCCAGCCATCCTTTGTAGCGAATTGAATTCTTCACAATGTCCAGAATACTTGGCTTTTTCTCATTAACCTCCTCGTAACAAGAGAGGAGTTCTCCGAATTTTGCTTCGTCCTGCTTGTTAAGCTTGGTCAAATAGTAAACGAAAAGGACGACTTTTTCGTAGTGGTTTGCCGGCCTTTTTTCTGCGTAGATCTCGCGCAGACCCGGCTTTCCTTCGCCGGCCTTTAAATCCACAGGTATTGGTGGAATGTTGACGGGTGCCCGCTGAGCATGACGCGCAGAATGAACCTGCTTATCAGTTCTAAGCACGGGAATTTCCGGTTCAGGTGTATTTTCTGCGACGGGGGGAAGCTGATGCACTGAGGGACCATCTAGTCTCGTCACATCCCCGCGTTCAAGACTGCGATTTATCGCCTCCCTGACAGCGGATTTGAAAATCTCTTCAAATTTTTCAAGATGTCTATCAACAAAAGTTTCCTTACCTTCGAGTTCGACGATTCCTTCTTTAATGTTAATCGTAAATCTTGCTTCAGAGACGCTCAAATCGCTGTATTAAGTTTGGAGGTTTTTTATTAACTTGCCGCAGGTGTTGCGCAGGCAGAAATCGCGAAGCTAAGTCCGGCGGAGAACGCCGGTCTTAAATATTCGCAGATCCTGACTCTACCATTCATGTTCATCGTAAAGAGGCTGGGCCGAAATGGGATGTGGAATGCCGTGAGCCTGATTGACGAAAATGGATCGTTCCGAGGCGAAGCAAAGTTCGATACAGTTGAAGAAGCGAAAGTTTACTTGGCCACCTATCTCGCTAGGATGAAGGCCAGACTGAGGGAAGGGGCAGACGGCGGCCTGCAGGTAAGGGTCTTTGACGAGACCGGAGCGCCCGTGCCGGAAGCCAGCACGGAAAGACCCAAGAAAACGAGGAAAAAGTCGTCCAAACAAAAGAAATCACGCAAAAAGCTGGGAAGTCAATAGCATGGGCTCTGAACCGCAGTATGCCGGAAAAGTTAACCAAACGATTAAGCTTCAAGTTTCGAGGCACAAATTTTTCTCCCTAGTTCATGTCTACGTAACCTGCAATGGAACAGCTGTGATTCTTGCCGTTGGCGTGGACGGCCGGCCTTACCCTGAAGAATATCCTGACTTTAATCTCACGCCCGAGCTGCGACCAGTTTAGGTTTTCACGTTCGACGACGAGTACTCTTTCCTTATCTTTTCGGCCAATTTTGTCAGTTCAGCTGTTTGAGCTACCCTCCTTGCAGGCCATTTGCCATCAGGGCTATCGTCGATAAACCGCGGGACAATGTGGACGTGTACGTGAGGAACTATTTGATTAGCAGCAATACCGTTATTCTGCCCCACGTTGAAGCCGTCGGCCTTGACTGCAGACACTACTGCCTTTGCGATTGCCGGAACCATCGAGTACAATTTGCCCACCTCGGAAGGCGGCATGGTCAGCACGTTATCATAGTGCCGGGTTGGAATCACCAGGGTGTGACCGGGATTTATCGGATACTTGTCCATTATGACCAGAAAACTAGAGTCTTGGAATACACTCACGCCTGGCTGCTGCCCAGCGACTATCGAACAAAAAATACATGCTCTTGAAGACATCTGCCTCTCCGTTCGAAACATCGCTTGGGGATCATCGACCTTTATTTTTTGCTCTTCTGTAAGGCCGCGTTGCGAATTCTTAAATACGCCACTATCCCGACTTTATCGATATAATGGGCGAAACATTGGAGCTTGAAAGCTTTGACATTGAATTTTCATTTCGCTGCCCGAAATGCGATTACCTTAACGAAGAAATTTCGGCCAGGGATCTTTCAAGCGGGAATGCTGAATGCGGCATGTGCGAGACGGTCTTTAAAGTCGAGGGATTGGATGCGGTAAAGATCACGGCGACGCTGGACTGACGAAATACCTTAAATTATGCTCGCGATGCCTGATATGTGATTATGGAACTTCCGAGCCGCAAGGTTGTCGAAGGGACAGCGCGCGCACCACATCGGGCCATGTACAAGGCGATGGGCCTTACAAACGAAGATCTTGACAAGCCGATAATCGGCGTCTCTTCTACCTGCAACGAGGCAACGCCCTGCAATATTCATCTTGGCCAGCTTGCACAGAGCGCCAAGCGGGGCGTACGGGATGCAGGCTGCACACCCAGGGAATTCACTGCAATCGCCGTTTCTGATGCGATTGCCATGGGACATGAGGGAATGAAGGCGTCGCTCGTGAGCAGGGAAATAATAGCTGACTCTATCGAGGTTATGGTCAGGGCTCACCAGTACGATGGAATAGTGGGCATTTCTGGTTGTGACAAGAGTCTTCCTGGAACGCTCATGGGGATGGCTCGTCTGAACCTACCGGCGGTATTCGTCTACGGCGGCACTATAATGCCAGGGGTGTGGAACGGAAAGCAGGTAACTGTACAGGATGTCTATGAGGCCGTAGGAGCCTACGATGCCGGAAAAATGACGCTTCAGGAATTGACCAGCCTCGAAAGTGTTGCATGTCCCGCTGCGGGTTCCTGCGCCGGAATGTATACTGCCAACACGATGGCTTCGGTGAGCGAGGCAATTGGAATGTCGCTGCCAGGCAGCGCGTCGCCACCGGCAGAAAGCGAAAAGCGGCACGAAGTATGCTACAATACCGGGAAAGCAATCGAAGTCCTCTTGGAAAATAACATCCGGCCTAAGGACATCATGACTTTCGAAGCGTTTGAAAACGCAATCATGATCGCAAATGCCATAGGGGGCTCCACAAATGCGGTCCTTCATTTGCTTGCGATAGCCAGGGAAATTGGAGTCAGACTTGCCCTATCAGATTTCGAGAGGATTAGGAAGCGAACCCCTCACATTGCTGATATGCGCCCCGGCGGGGCTTACGTGATGCTGGACCTTGACAAGGTCGGCGGGGTTCCGGTTATCCTGAAGAGCCTGCTGAAAAAAGGCCTCCTGAATGGCGATGCCATGACAGTAACAGGGCAGACAATGAAGGCCAACTTGGAAAAGTCTTCTTTCAGCTACAATCCGGATGAAAAAGTAGTCAGGCATCTTGACAATCCGATCAATAACGAAGGTACATTAAAGATCCTAAAGGGGACACTTGCTCCAGATGGCGGCGTCGTAAAGGTCGCCGGAGTCAAGAACAAGCGCTTCAAGGGGCAGGCACGGGTTTTTGACGCCGAGGAAAAGGCGTTTGACGCCATCTCCCGACGAGAGATCGTCAAAGGAGACGTGGTCGTCATCCGCTACGAAGGTCCTAAAGGCGGACCGGGAATGCGCGAGATGCTCGCTGTAACTGCCGCACTTGTAGGGCAGGGTCTAGGAGAAGAAGTTGCAATGGTAACAGACGGAAGATTCTCGGGGGCGACTAGAGGATTCATGATCGGACACGTAGCTCCAGAAGCAATGGTCGGAGGGCCAATCGCTCTAGTAAAGGAAGGCGACGAAATAATTATCGACACGGAGAAGAGCAAGATAGATCTTTTGGTTCCAAAGGCTGAGCTCAAGCGCAGGCTGAAAAAGTGGAGACCGATAAAGCCGCACTACAAGACTGGTGCCCTTGCAAAATATGCATCTCTGGTTCAGTCTGCGTCCATCGGTGCGGTTACCGTGCCACTGAAGGTTTAGATGAATATTGTCAGGCTTCACGGCTATCGCCAAAGTTGGGAGAACTTGAAAGGTGACTACTTTCGGCCGCCTTGCTCGCATGGACGGCACGCTACAACTCAAAATAGAGAAACTCGACACCGCAGAAAATCAGTTCGACCTGTTCAGATCTATTTATTCTGCATTTGACAAGGTGTTCATACTTGAATCCCTGGTGGGCCCAAAGGAACTCTCTGAAATGTCGGTTATCGGATTCGACCCTGAATTAACGGTCACATGTACGGCAGACAAGTTCACCGTTAGGAATCGGAAAGGTGTCATCAGGGAAACCGCCGTACGGGATCCTCTTTTGCAGCTGAGGGAGCTCTTACCCCATGTGGGCGATGACAGCTTTAGATACATCGGCGGCGCTGTCGGGTACATCAGCTACGACGCCGTAAGATTCTGGGAACGCCTGCCCCCCGGCAAGCGGAAAGGCGCGGGGTTTCCACTTCTTGAATTCGGGATATACCTTGATGGTATCCTCTATAACCACAAGGAAAACCAGGCATACTATTTCCACCTTGGCAAGTCGAGGCTAAAGGAAATCGAGGCGATTGTCTCGAAAAGTACAGAGAGGAAAATGAAATTCTCGTTCAGCTCGGCGCGCCGTAACATGACTCAGGAGAGGTTCAAGCGCATGGTAAGAAAGGCAAAGGGCTACGTCTACGATGGTGACGTCTTCCAGGTAGTGCTGGCCAAAAGCATTAACTTCAATCTGAACGGAAGCCTTTTGCGATTATACGAAGCAATCAGGGAGGTAAATCCTTCACCTTACATGTATCTTGTCAAGATGTCAAGTAGATGTATCATCGGCTCAAGTCCGGAAATGCTAATTCGGGTGACCAAGGATTTCGTAGAGACCTTCCCGATCGCGGGTACCAGGCCAGTGGCAAGGGATCCGATAGAGAATGAACGGCTAAAGCAGGATCTATTGTCCGACGAAAAGGAGCTTGCTGAACATACGATGCTAGTGGACCTAGCTCGAAACGACATTGGAAGGGTCTGCAGGTTCGGAACTGTGAAGGTGAACGAGCTGATGACGATAAAGAGATTCAGCCACGTCCAGCACATCGTCTCACATGTTACCGGCTCGCTTGAAAAAAAGTTTGATTCGTTTGATGCTATAAGGGCAGTATTTCCTGCAGGAACTGTTTCTGGCGCTCCTAAGGTACGGGCCATGGAGGTAATCGATGAATTGGAACCTACGCTCAGAGGGCCATATGCCGGGGCACTTGGATACTTTTCGTTCAACGGATCGTGCGATTTTGCGATAACGATCCGCTCATTATTTGTAAAGGGGAGGAAGGGCTACATCCAGTCAGGGGCTGGGATAGTCATGGACTCTGATCCTGCCAATGAGTGGGCAGAAACGGAACATAAGGCGGGCGCAATGATTTCCGCGCTCAAGGCCGCATCCAAATAGTTTCTTGCTCAATCACTCCGTCGCGGAAACGCATTTCGCGAGCACTGACGTGCTCAAATCCGGCAGATGCCTAGCAATAGGGCGCATTTTTTTTAGGATTACTATGTTAGTGCATACTAATGTATATACATACTAATATGCCTAGCCTATGGCATACATATCTACATCAATACGCTAGGCATTATGCTAGATATAGTATAAGCAAAATGATAGTAACGGTATGATAGCTATCGGTTTTTCGGCGGCCGAGCGAAACGATTTGACTCGTTCAGGTGGTATTCTACTGCCAGACCTGCATCTTTCTGCCTCCCCGTAAGAATTCCAACGACAATGTCGTCGCGCTTCATGATTCCTGCCTCATGCAGTTGCTTGATACCTGCCGGAACCGCACCAGATGCCATTTCACAATCAAAACCGTTCAAGCCGACGACGGACATTCCGTCTGCCATATCCCTGTCTTCCACTTGGATAACCACGCCGTTCGTAATATGCAGTGCTCGTAATGCCTTAGCAATGTTTGCTGGCCTTCCAATCTGAATCGCAGTGGCGTGGGTTTTTGGCTTTATTCCTGCCTTGTCCAAATGAGCATAATACCGTTCAACCATTCCTAGGTCTGGGCTGCCCCCATTCCAATCGAGCTTTTTGCCCTCAAACAATCCATTGTACAGTTCAAAGAGGGTGTTCGCACCTTTCGCGTTCACTACCGCCAAGCGTGGTATTTTCTTGATCCACCCCCAGTCGTATAACTCCATGAGGCATTTGCCGCAACTTGATGTATTCCCCAGTGCGCCACCAGGGTAGACGATCCAGTCCGGTGGGTTCCAATCGAGCTGCTCCATTACCCTGTAGACGATCGTTTTCTGGCCCTCCAATCGGAACGGATTAACCGAGTTTACGGTGTATCCGCCGGTTTCCTTGGCATTTTTCAGCGAAGCCGCTAGGGCATCATCGAAATTGCCCTGAACTTGAATGACCTGAGCTCCGAACTGAAACGCCTGTCCGAGCTTGCCAGGAGCAATTTCGCCCTTGGGTATGTAGACGTCGCATTCGACATCTTCATTCGCTGCGTACATTGCAGCAGACGCTGAGGTATTGCCAGTTGATGCGCAAACTATTCTTTTTACTCCAAGCGATTTCGCGTGGGTGACTGCCGTGGCCATTCCGTTGTCCTTAAACGAGCCACTAGGATTGTAACCCTCGGGCTGGAGGAGCAATGAGTCGTGTGCCATGCCAGCGTAATCTGCCACTTTGCTCATCTTGTACGGCTTTGAAAGACGACCTTCCGCTCCGTCGAGTGAGACAAGCGATCTCGCACACTGGTCGAAATCTTCCGTGTCAATCCCGGCAAAGTTGATCAAGTCTCGAAATCGCCAGACACCGCTTTCGTTGTAGATATTGCCTCCATGGTTTCTCCTTTGGTAGAACTTGTCAATGAGATCTCGCGGCAGTCGATTGCCATAAACTATGTCCAAGAGAGACCCGCATGAACATCTGTAAATGTCGGACCTTATCTCGTAAGTTTTCCCGCATGTAGGATTTATGCACTTCTTGATGGCGCTGGCAGCCATGTGAGATTGTCGAGGAAGATTGCTATTTAGATGTTATTCTGAGAAGGACTATTTTTTTGCGGCTTTTTCGTACATCTTTAGGACCTGCTGAATTACGCCATCCATGTCATCCTCCTTGACCTCTGGCGAAACTGCATGTTTGAGAAGATTGCTGATAGTGGAGGAGATTTCGGAGCTCACTTCGTCGAAACTATCCATGTCGCTGTAACTTTGCTGATAAAGTCGCCTAAGCCTCATCGCATACATCTGCGTTTGTTCGTTAATTGTGATGTTGTAATTGCGATTGTTGACTTTGATCTTCTCCTTTATCATGCAGATTTACCCGGACAACGGTCTTTAAAAAACTTGTCTGAAGGGGCGAATTGAGGTGGGATTATTCTGTTGTAACTGCAATGACCTGTTACCGCGGTGACTGGTCGGAGCAGTACATTTCCGCTTTTAGTCATTGGCGTGTTTAGATTTTCAGGTGCCATCATAGTTAGGATGCCATTTGACAAGCAGTGGGTAAAACCGCAGGGAGAAAGCATGGGTCACAGGCTGCTCGACGGAATAAAGCCGCAGGCCCCTCTGAAACCAAGAATAGAGGAAGCGCAGAAGAAACTGCAAATGCAGATTTCAAAGCTGGACAACATATCGGGAAGAATGCAGGAAAAAGACCAGGTGATATTCAAGAGAGTTGTGCTTGCAATGCAGAGCCACGATAGTCAGCATGCACGTGTCCTTTCAGGAGAGCTCTCGCAGATTCGCAAGATGAATAAAATGGTCACTTCAGCGAAACTAGCGCTTGAGCAGATTCAGCTAAGATTGAATACTATTACCGAACTGGGCGACGTAGTAGTCACCCTCAGCCCCGCCATGTCAGTGATCAAGGGATTGCAGGGAGGATTGTCTGGAATGATGCCAGAAGCAGATCAGTCCTTCGGACAAATTTCTGAGCTGCTCGGAAACATCATTACAGATTCAGGACAGATGCCAAGCTCTGAGATCGGCACGATCACTGCGGCAAACGATGATACGCTGCGGATAATGGAAGAAGCAAGCGCCGTAGTTGAAATGAACATGAAGAACAAATTCCCAGATCTTCCGACAACTACCACACCGACAAAGACTCTTGAAGCCACGGGCTTCTAGACCCCTTTATTTTTGTCCCGCGGCTTTTTTCACTTCTTTTTTTATTCTGGAGATAGTTGGGTAGCTGTATCCTTTTTCCCGGTAGGTTTTTATCATGGCCTTCCAATTTTCCAGGCGCCACTTGGCCTGATCAATGCTCAGAGAGTGAGTTTCTCGCTTCACCATGCTCTTTCGTCCAGGCAGTAGGTAGCCGCCGTCCTCGGCGGTCTTGCGGTTATAGGCGAATCGCAGTCCGAAGAGGATCCCTTCGGGCGAAAGCGAGTTAAGGTATGTGGCCAGCTCCCTTGCCTGCTTCTCTGAGACTTTTATCTTGAGGCTGACTTCTTTCTGCAACTCTTACGAGCTTGAATATTCAAACGGTGATTAATAACTCTATTTCTAAACTCGAATTCTGCAATATTGGGTGGTCAGATAACACCCGCGGTCTTGCCCGCGGCGCGAAGTGCCTTTGTCGCATTGGCCAGTTGTCTCGTCGTGTGGGCCGCTGTCACGGATAGCCTAAGTCGTGCCGCCCCTTTCTTGACCGTAGGATACCTGACTGCCTGGGCAAGAACACCGCGGTCCAAGAGCTCGCTTGAGAACTTCACGGCCTTTTCTTCCGAGCCAACTATTATCGGCATGATCTGGCTCACCGTGCTGCCCAGCACAAATCCGGCGTCTCCAAGTTCACCTTTCAGATGGTCGATGTTCCGTGATAGATGCTTTTGCAGATTTCCGCGCTTTGCCAGTTTTATCGCCTGGACAGCGGCGCTGCAAAGATGGGCAGGGATTGCGGAAGTATAGATGAACTGCCTTGAAGTGTTAATCAAAAAGTCGATTACTCGTCTTGAGCTAGCTACATAACCTCCAAAACACCCTAGCCCTTTACTGAGGCTGCTGACATGGACGTCAACTTCCACGCCTAGGGATGACGGAATGCCCGAATACTTCTCGCCAAAAATAAAGTCGCCATGCGCGTCGTCGACCAGAGTAAGCGCACCAAGCTTTCGCGCGATTCTTACTAATTCCTTTAGTTCTGCAACATCTCCGTCCATACTAAAAACGCCTTCGGTCACCACCAAAGTCCTGCCAGATGCCCCTCGCATTATGGACTCAAGATGGTCCGTGTCGTTATGTCTGAAGACCCGTATTTCCGCTCCACTCAGCCTGCATGCATCTATAATACTAGCGTGATTCAGTTCATCGCTGAGAATGGTTGTGTTTTCGTCGGCTAGTGCGGTTATGGCCCCAAAATTTGCCATATAGCCAGTTGGGTACACGAGAGATGCTTCGCAATTCCTGTGCGTCGCTAACGCCGCTTCCAGGCCGGTAATCGCGGGATTATTGCCTGCAATGAGCCGAGAGCTGCACGGTGAAACTCCACCAATTGAAGTTCTCGCTAGCCTTCGGACAAGAGAATTACTCGACAGTCCGAGATAATCATTTGAGCAGAGGTGAATCTTTTTCTCGCCGTCAACGATTGCCGTCGTACCCGAAACCGTGATAGAGCGCAGGTTCCTGTACAGGTTTTCCTGCTTGATCTGCCTCAAACGATTGGCAATGAAATCAAACCTACTGCGCTCTGAGGCCAATCTCTTTGATCATCGAAAGGTCCCTGTTTGGCTCATTGCCGCCAGTGGTGAGATATCCGCCCGTGATAATCCCGTTAGCCCCCGCTTTGAGGGCGAACCTGTCATTTTCCTTGAGGTGTACTTCCCTGCCGCCAGCTATCTTGAGTATCGTCCGGGGCATGATGAATCGCCAGACGGCGATCGTCTTTATCGCGTCTGCCGGTTCCAGCGGTTCAAAGCCCTCAAGAGGAGTGCCTTCCCTAGCGATCAGGATGTTGATAGGCACTTCGTCCGGAGAAACCTCAGAAAGTGCAAAGCCGAGTTCTAACCGCTGCCTCTGCGTTTCGCCCATGCCGATTATTCCTCCGGAGCACAGCTCAAGGCCAGCTTCTTTGACTACCCTCGCAGTGCTGACCCTGTCTGCAAATGTGTGAGTGTTGCAAATTTTTGGGAAATAGCTTTCTGCAGCTTCTAGGTTGTGGTTGTAGCGTTTTACCCCAAGTTCCTTGAGCTTCCGTGCCCTTTCCGGTGTCATGAAGCCAAGAGAAACATTAACTTCGATTCCTACCCTTTGTTGAACTTCTGCAATAGTCTGACAAATCTGTTCAAACTCTTTGGCCGGAGGCTCCCGATAGGCACACACCAGGCAGAAACTATTTGCCCCTGCCTGCTTTGCCTTCTGCGCGTTTTCCACAATTTCTTCAGTCGGCAGAAGTGGGTACTTGCTAATTCCGGTATCGTAAAAGCTAGACTGGGCGCAAAATGAGCAATCTTCTGGACATCTTCCCGACTTTGCATTGATCAGCGCCTCAACGTCGACAGCATCGCCATTGAATCGCCTGGTGATTGTATTAGCACAGTCGGCCAGTGTCATGATGTCGCCGGTCGCGATGAGTCGTTGCGCATCGTCAAATGAAATTCTGCCGCCGTTCAGCACTTTTTCCATACAATCCCGGATGAATGCCGAATCGGACAAGTTACTAGCCGATGTTGTACACTCTTAAATAAAACTTTGGTTTACAACTAGCTAAAATCCAGAATATTGCAAAACTCGAATTTTGAAATATGGGCTAGTTTTACGACAAAAGCAGTAATTTCAACCTGACCTGCTTTTTGCGCGCAGCAGGTATGCGTCAGCGACCCGGCCTGAATACCTAGCCTTACTGCTTGGACATAGCTCCGGAAGGCCCTAAGGAGCGATCCGGTCGAACATGCCTGCTATTGCACTGATTTTGGCAGTGAAGTTGCAACTATCTTTCAGTAAATCGGATGTTTGGGTAGGATCGTTCCGTTCAATGCGAAATTCGTCGTTTCCTAACCGGCCTATCGGCTATGGGCGATCGTCTACAAAAGGACCCGTTATTGGAGTGGTCCAATAAGTCATCGGTTTTTTTACCTTTGATCCTGCCTTTCTTTCAACGATGGCGTTCATTTAATCCGGCTACCCTTTTTGAACAATTTTCTTGACTGCCGACCAAATATGCAAAACCTGTCGTAGATGCGTATGAAGTATGCCTTTGCATACCTCCGGGTGAGCACAGAAGAGCAGACGGTCCAGAACCAGAAATTGGTCCTTGAAAAATGGGCTGAACTTCAGGACTACCAGATACTTGACTTCTTTGAAGACTCGGCTGTTAGTGGCAAGATCCCGGCAACTATGCGAAAGGGATTTAGCGAAATGATAGAACTGGTCAGGGCTGCTCCGGTCGATGCTGTGCTCGTCTATGAATTGTCGCGCGTAGGCAGGACGTTTTGGGACACGCTTGACGCCATCAAGGCAATAGAGCAGTACGCCCCGCTAATTTCCTGCTCGCCGCGGGAATCATTCTTGCAATCGACTGAGCCGGGGGTGCGGAAATTAATGATTGGCATTCTTACCTGGGTCGCAGAAAGGGAGAGGGAAATGCTTGTCCAGAGGACGAAAGATGGAATGGACAGGGCCCGTGCAGCCGGCAAGGGCATCGGTCGGCCACAGAAGGCGATCAACAAGAACCAGCTTATTACGCTGCTTGCCGAAAATCAATCGAAAGCAAGAATTGCGCGCAGCCTGGGCGTGTCAAAAGCAACCCTTTACAAAGAGCTAAGACTTATGCGGCACTGACCTCTCGATTTCGTGAAGCAGCTGAAGGTGTGTGTCTATTATCTTGTCAAGGTCCTGGCGCCCTATGGCAAGGGGAGGGACTAGCATCATTATGTTTCCAAGTGGCCGCAGGAACACTCTTTTTTCGAGCGACCGCCTCATTATGAAGTAGTTTATTCTCTCGCCTCCTACGTGGGTAACTGGCTTGCCGTTAGCCTCAAGCTCGATCCCTGCCAGCATTCCCTTGTGGCGAATGTCGCACACCAAATCCGACCTCGCAAATTCGCGCAGTCGCGAAGAAATGTGCCTTCCGGTTGCCCTTATCTTCTGGATAAGGCCAGCCTTTTCGTACTGCTCCATGTTCGCTAGCGCCGCTGCGCAGCCTACCGGGTGCCCCGTAAAGGTGTGGCCATGATAGAACAGCTTCCCGGCGGAGTAGTCGCCTAGGAAAGCATTGAATATTTCATTCGTCGCGACTACGCATGCTAGTGGAAAGTATCCGCCAGTCAGGGCTTTTCCAAAGCATGCGATGTCCGGTGTGGATTTCTGGGCGACGTACTCCGCCATGTTTCCAAGGCGGCCAAAGCCTGTAGCAATTTCGTCCAGAATCAGCAGGACACCGTATTTCCTGCAAAGTAGCGCGATTTCCTTT
>DATEEE010000148.1:0-5453 GCA_035281285.1 Nitrososphaera sp. | reverse complement strand
TCATTAGGTTCCTCGGAGATATGGCGGATCAGAATACGGCAATGAGGGATCCCACGCTCTTTAGGATAATCGAAGGCGTCCATCCGAAACTCGGCAACACGACAAGGGTCTGGCCCACGTACGATTTTGCGGCACCAGTGGAGGACAGCGTTGACGGCGTGACTCACGCCATGCGCACAAAAGAGTACGAGTTGCGCAACGAGCTCTACTTTGCCATACTGGAACGACTCGGACTCCGCAAACCTTCCATGATCGAATTTTCTAGGCTGGAATTTGAGGGCATTCCGGTTTCAAAGCGAAAGATCCGGCCGCTGGTCGATGATGGAACGATCAAGAGCTGGGACGACCCACGACTGCCTACGCTCAAGGCTTTCAGGCGAAGGGGCTTCGTCCCAGCCGCTATCAGAAAGTTTGTTCTGTCGCTGGGGATTACGCTGGCAGAAACAAAGCCTCCGTTTGAGGCGCTGGAGGCTTTTAATCGGAAGATGATCGACCCTATTTCACCCAGGTTATTCTTCGTGCGAAACCCTGTGGCAGTCAAGATCGACGGAGCAAAGGACTCTGTGGTTACTCTAAAGAACCACCCAACCGACGAAAGCCTCGGAAGCAGACAGGTTGCTGCGGGAGACACAGTCTACATTTCGGGTGAAGATGCATCTTCACTGAAAGACGGGGAGGAAATACGTCTGATAGAGCTGTGCAACATCAGAGTAAGCAAGATGGCTCAGGATTCGATCGGGGCTGAACTATCGAGCAACGAAATCAAACAGTCTATGAAAAAGATCCAGTGGGTAGCAAAGAATGATATAGTTGATTACAAGATCCTGATTCCCAAGGAACTTTACATAGGTGAGCAATTCAACACGAACAGTCTGGAGGTCGCCGAAGGATTTACAGAGTCCTACGCTTCAAAATTAAAGCCTGATACGCCTGTTCAGTTCGTCCGTTTCGGGTTCTGCAGAATTGACGGTCCTGGTCTAGCGATATTGGCTCACAGGTGATTGAGAATTGAAAATAGCACGGATTAGGGACAGTAAGGTCAAGGAAACATACGGAATAATCTCTGACGACGGCAAGTCACTGGTCACAAAAGCAGAGATCCAGCAACAGACCGGAATTCCCGTTCCACCCAGCATCAAGGACTTTATGTTTGGTGGATGGCTAGAAGAAGTGAAACAGCAGCGAGGCCGGCTCAGGTACACGCACAAGGTGGGTGACGTAGAACTGCTGGTCCCGATCCCCAATCCACCAAAAATAATATGCCTTGCCTTCAACTATTTCGACCATGCCCGCGACGCGGGGTTGACACCTTCTGATGAGCCCGTAATATTCATGAAGCCCAGGACTGCACTTAACGAACCCTTCCGCGATGTGATATGTCCATCATTCGTTACCAGGCTGGACTATGAGGCGGAGCTGGCCGTGGTTGTAGGCAAGCGAACGCGAAAAGTTGCAGAGGAAGCGGCAATGGATTCGGTCTTTGGGTACATGGTGTTCCACGACGTATCGGCTCGCGACATTCAGTTCCGCGACAAGCAGTTCACGCGGGGCAAAGGCATCGACACTTTTGCCCCCTGCGGCCCGTGGATCACAACCAAAGACGAAATTGTCGATCCTCAAAATCTAAGGATTACGACAAGAGTCAACGGGGAAACCAGACAGGACTCTTCGAGCTCAAACATGGTTATCCCGATTAAAAGAATTATTTCTGCCCTTTCCGTGACAATGACACTTGAGCCTGGCGACATTATTTCCACGGGCACGCCCGCAGGTGTAGCAATGTCAATGAAGGAACCGCGCTACCTGAAAGACGGAGACGTGGTTGAAATTTCGATAGAGGGCCTTGGCAGTATCAAGAATAGGATCGTTTTCCAGTAAACAAGAATTTATACCAAGTCCCCTAGCCAAGATTGTCGAATTGGTTAGCGGACGAATGATGTCACCGAGGACTTATTTTTCTCGGCTAAACGAGGGGAGGACAGCGTGGCTCAGAGAGGGGCAGCTCGTGGAAGAGTGCGTGGGCTTTTTTGAGTCAAACGGATATGACAAAATTGAGAGGGACGTAATGTATGATCAGGGCCGGCAAATATTCAACTCCCTTCTGGTGGGTTCAAAGGGGGAAGCGGACGAGAAGGAAAGCATTGCAACATATTTTCGCCCCCGGCTTGACAGACACGAGATCCAGCTAGTAGGAGTGCTTGAATCGATCCTCTTTGACATTCTTGACAACTATGATTCTACGAACCTGATGCTTGTGACCGATTCGCTCTCTTACGTGCCAATCACGAAAATAGAGGAGCTCGGAGTGGCTGTGGAAAATCTAATGGACGAAGGAATGTTCCTGCTTTTTCTAAATGGCAGGTCAGGATACGCGATATTCGACGACTTTAAGAAACTCACAATGCCTGTCCCTGTGGCGGATTAGCCGCGGTTCTTGGTCAAAAAGGTGATTTCTTTTTCAAGCAGCCTGGCATAGTACTCATACGAATCGGCCAGCTTTGCGCGGATGTTTGCGAGCTGCATCGCCAGATTCAAAGCATCAAGACATGTTTCGAGGGATCTTTCCGTCGCAAAAGCGTTCATTGCTGCGTTGAACTGGTTCGTAACCTTGCGCTGCTCGTCACTGTAGTCATTGATAGTGTTGGTGAGCTGGTCAATTTCGTCTTCTGAACCTCGCCTTCCCTTCAGCCAGTCTGTCATGATTCTTCATTGCATTGGATTCAATTAAATTCTTGCCATGCCGAAATTTCGGATTTGGAAAACCCAGGTCATTGGAAAAATAATCATTGATTCGCGGCGCGACCGCTGCTGTCCGAGCTATAACAATGTATTTATTTAACGGTTAGGGATTTCTCACGCATACATGGTTGTAGACAATAAGGCCAAGATTACCTATGTCCAGGTGCTCAAAGAGGACCTTGCAATTTTCCACATCACACCTGACAACGGTCCGGTCCCGGACTTTAAGGCCGGCCAGTTTGTTACACTTGGCCTCCATGTGCCTAGCGAAGGCAAGATAATCAGAAGGGCTTATTCTATCGCCTCACCGCCGGAAAACAAAAAGTTCTTTGAGTTAATCATCAGGTGGGTACGCAAACCCGTCCCAGGTCGTCTTACCACCGAGCTGTTCAACAAGAAAGAAGGCGATGAAATATTATGGGTAAAGCCCACCGGGATATTCACCATCAACGAGAAGATGCACGATGGCAGCCCCGACAACAGGAGACTTGTCCTTATTGGCGGTGGAACCGGCTTGGCACCTTTTATCTCATATTCATTACATCTTAAATCCAACGGAAGCAAGCGCGAAATCGTCGTTCTGCACGGCGCGAGTTATGTCGACGAGCTCTCCTACAAGGACTTGCTTACATCTCTAGAGCATGAAAGCCTTGACAAGGGCAAGGATAGTTGGAACTTTAGGTATAGGGCTAGCGTGAGCAGGCCGCAGGAATGGTTCAACAGGACGTGGTCTGGTCAGAAGGGAAGAGTCGAGTCATTCCTCAGGCCAAAAGCCGGAAAGGACCTCTCACCACTGGAAGAGTTGGTTGGCGAAAAGGTGACCCCAGAGAATACGTCTTTTTACATATGCGGCTGGCAGGGAACCGTTGACGGAGCGCTAGACTTTCTGGTTCCAAAGGGCTTTGTCACGGAGAGGAACAAGAGAAAGGACGGAAGCTACGACATCAAGTTCGAATCCTACGGCTAGAATTTTTCTTAAAGCCTTATATTTTGCCAAACTGGATTGAAGTTGATGAAATTTGAATATGAAGAATTTGCAACAGTAGAGGACGTTTTTCTCTACCTGGTCTCTGTCGCGCCATACATGAAACAGGTTCTGCCGATCAGTTCGTACAAGGGCTACATATTTTCAATTGTGCCTCTTACGCCACTAACGGGCGAAACTCTGATGATGATTTACACAAAAGGCAGCCTTGACCCCGGGCTTGTCGAATTCGACGTTTCAACCAAAAAGTTCCGGCAGGTCAGCGCAGTGGAAAGAGCCGACAAGAACTACTTTATTGTACTTTCGCCAAAGGTGGCAACACTCGCCGACGTCGCAATAGAGAACCTGCGCTGATCTAGAGTCGCGGGGCCGGCGTCGCAGTCACTGATCGTTTCCTCGAATACCTCTCCACAATGTCTTCGGGCACCTGGCCGTTGAAGAGCTCCTTCGAGAGTCCGCGCAGGTACCGCATGATCGCCCAGGTGCCTGCCTTTATGAGCGCGGCCATGAACACTTTCATTGCCGGCCCGTAAGTCTTGTTGCGTATGATAATGGGTATGATGTCGTTGATTACTCGCAGGTTCTGCTCCCAGCAGCGCCAGAACAACGTGAACTGCGCCTCGTTAAGATTTCCAAAGTGCATAGAATTCTTCTCAGAAAAGTCCTGGTAAAGCAGGGGCGCAACCAGGCCTCTCATGCCCGTCTGCCTAAAGTCATCTATCAGATCTATAGTGTACTGAGTTTCGTCTGGCGTCTCGTCCGGCCAGCCGATAATAAGGGTAAGGGCGGGGAACCAGTTGTTCTGGTTGAGGATTCTACAACCTTCGCGGACTACGCTGCCCCATTCTTCTGGCTGGAAGGGCTTTGTCTTTACTCCCAGGTGCTTCTTTACCATGCGAGGCGCAACTGTCTCCACCCCAAGGTTAGTGGCAAGCCATCTTCCGCCCGATACGTCCATCTCGTTAATGTGAGAAATTTCCTTGATCAGGTCGGGAGCAGCTGCGACTGCGGAAAGTGTCATGTGGGTTGTGCCGACGAATCTTGCGCCTGTCGACTTCAGACCCCTCCATAAATGCGTGATCGCCTCGGCGTTGGGCATAAAGTCCTTGTTGTCACATCCGTAGAGAAGCATCTCGTCTGATTGCAGCCAGATGGAATCAAATCCGTAATCTAGGTTCAGTTTGGCTTCCTTTTGCAGACGGTCTAGTGGAAAGTCTTTCTTTGACCGCTTGTTGACATCGCAAAAGTCACAGCCTCTCCCGCATCCGCGCATTGCCTCGATGAGCGAATTGACCGTCGGGCCCTGCATCATTGGAACGTTTTCTATGTTGCGAACAAAAGTGTGCAGTAGCTCGGGCGCGTCCCCTGCTTCGAGGTCCCTGAACAGGTCTAGCGCGAGTTCATCCGCCTCGCCTATTACTACCGTGTCGATCCCATGGATCTTCATCCGGTCTGGCTTGGCAAGCTCCCAAGATCCGTTGCCCCCGACTACGACCTTGAAATCATATTTCTTTTTGAGCTGGATTATGGAAGCGCACATCTTTTTGAACTTCATGGCAACGTAGGAGAGTTTTTCAGGAGACATCGTTGTGGTCACCGGCGCCATGCCGAGCGGGTCCATCACGTTAATTCCCAAGACCTTGGTATCGGGCCCCACGCACTTTTCTAGCATTTCAGGATGAGCGAGGAATATCTCGTCGCGCTGGTATTCCTTGAGAAGTGCCCCTTC
>DATEEE010000147.1:0-3425 GCA_035281285.1 Nitrososphaera sp. | reverse complement strand
GTCCTCTCCTATCGGCACGGTAAACTCTGGGAGCTCAACCGTCAAGTCGCCGACAGAGACCTCACAACCGCTGTATGTGCCGTTTTCGAGCTCAAGATCTTGTTGGAATTCGCCTTCACCGTCCTCAACTGTCAGGGCGTTAACAAATTCTTCGTTAATTTCTGGGTCGGCACAGGAGAAGGTTATGTTATGGTCTCCTTCTTCCAGGTCTCCCTCTTCGACTTCAATGGTGAGGCTGCCTTGTCCTTCTAGGCTTACTTCGCTATTGTCTCCAAGTGCCACTTCGATACCTTCCCCTTCTTGTTCGGCGATCTCTGCACGAATAGTTGCAGAGGCAGTCGGCAGTGGGGTGAAGGCCCTAGTGTCGTTAGAATTTGCGAGGGCGAGGTCAGTGACTGGGAATTCGTAATCGTCTCCAGATACTTCAACATGATAGGTGCACGCCTGTCCCGGGAAGGATAGGTCGTCAATCAGGTTCGAAGCGTTGAGTTCCACATTCACCAACTCTGTGTTACCTGGTCCTACATTTGCATTTGCAACTACCAACGTAAACGGGCTCGTTCCGTCTTCATCACACTGGACGTTGCTAATAGCGACATGCCCGTCGTCTACCGCCAAGTCAGTAAAGTCTGCAAGCAGTTTGAAGAAGCCTGGGTCACCAAACCGAGCGAATTCATTTCCAATGTCGATCTGCATGACAACTTGTTGTTCTTGCTCTATTTCATCGTCGTCTATTTCCGGAGTTTCCTGCGCTTGAATCGCAGGACTGCCCGACAAGGCAACGCCAAGCAGAAGCGCTGCGATGCCCGCGGCTATTGCGAGTAATGCTATTTTCATCGTGTGGGACGAGCAAGCAAGAACAAAAAGGCTTGTGGATAGCACAGTCATAACAGACTACCGGTACCAACTCCAGCTGTTGCCTGTACTGTTATTAAGCGGGTTTAGCTAGCCCTTAAGAAAACAGTAATCATATTCGTATGTGTCTAACGCACTGCACTTTTGCATGATCAAGTCCTCTAGTAATTGTCGTAGCTTTGTCAAAGAGCTTGATGCATGCTTTGGACGCCAAGTTAGTAGGTTGACAGTCGTGAGGTCGATAAAGTACCCGACTTTTCGACATGATCTTTTACGAACGATAAATAATAAACTGAGCAGCCTTGAAAAGCTTGTTTCAATCATTTATAAATAAAAGCCTGAGAGCAGGTACGTTCGTACCTGCCGATTCTAGTGGCCCATCTAGTCGCTCGTGCTAAACGAGCTGGACTTGATTGATTGATTCCCGCTTTCCTCGATTGCTAGGACTTCCCATTCATAGTCCATGCCAGGCTCCAGGAATCCACCTGGCACCGTGATTTCTGTCACATCAGCTGGAACATACATGCTGAGTCCAAATTTTCCGATCATATGCGGATGTGGTTCTTCATCCTTTTCGATTATCAGCTGGTATGCAATTATGTTCACTGGAGAGCCATCAATCGTTTCGTCGACTGCTTCCCAGCTAACTAGCAAGTCTTCATCTGCAGAGACCTCTTCGTCCTCTTCAGGTGTCAGCAGCTCTGGTCCTTTAGGGATGTCGTGGGTCAATAGCGCGGTTCCGACATTGGTTCCGATCTTTTCTCCGTCTTCAACGGCAATGCCTTCAAACTTGTATTCGCCTTCCGGCAGCGTCTCCAAGAGTTCAGATATTGGGACATCCGCATTTTCGGGCTCGACGCTCTCAAAGAAGAGCTCTGTTAATCCGAGTCTTCCCAGCTCGCCTTCTGCCTTGAAATCTAGCACCTTTCCATCTGGACCGGCGACCCTCATCCTGCTCCACCCTTCGCTATCCCAGAACCCCTGAAATCCTGTGTCTTTGTCCTCATCGTTGTGCTCGATGATCAGCTTCGCCTCTTTGAGAGGGATCGTTTCTTCTTTTCCTGCGCCCGCCACCTGTCCGCTGGCCAGTGCACCGGCAAGACCAGCTGACAGAACTGCGATCAGCAAGAGTACTTTCGTTTTGTTGTTCATGCATGGAAACACGTTACAAAGTATATAGTAATTCTAGTGCAAGAGCTTGATTGAGATGGCATTGCTTCAAGTGCATAGCTCGATCCAATCATACATTTGTACTAGAGATATTTGATCGCAAGATCTATTGGGCGGTATTCGATGTCTGGCTGCGTTCGCTGCTGGGTGCATTCGCAAGCCAGTAAATTACTCCTTGACAGATCAGGGGCAGAGAATACGCCAAATCAGTCTGGAATCTCTGGCTCTACGAGCTTGGCTAGATTAGCTAGCGACTCCTGCCAGCCGAGATAACAAGCATCTAGCGGAATTACAGCGGGTATGCCAGACTGCACTATGGTCATGTCGGTCCCAAATGGTACTTTCTTTAGTTCTATCGTCACATGAATATCTCCTTTCAAATTTGGATCGTCGAAATTGTCCGTATAGCGCAGCCGCTCGTTTGGGACTAGCTCGAGAAACTCCCCACCAAAGGATGTACTCTTACCTGTTGTAAAGTTCGTAAAGGACATCTTGTACTTGCCTCCGACAGTTGCATCCATATTGTGAACCTTACCGGTAAATCCAGCTGGGGGAAGCCATTTTGCGAATGCATCCGGATCCAGAAATGCCTTGTATACTTTCTCCGGCTTCGCGGCAATTACTCGGTGCAACCGGACCGTATTGCTTGACATAGCAAGTATTATCAAACGCGCATGTATTTATTTTCAACAGATTCTATTTCCTCTAACATTTGACAAGTTATTTCAGCATGTATAGCACTGTAGTTCGCTCGATATGAAAACAGCTCTTCTCAGCCTCGTCAATTGCGTATGTGTTAGCAACGTCGATTCCAATTGTCACGCCCGCGTATCATAATGAGATCAGACTTTTGTCCTTCTTTCATAGATTCCAACATAACCCCTGGCTTTTCTCTCTGTACACTCAGTCACTTTGAAACAGTAGTTGAAAACTTACCGAGCTAAAGAAATTGCGGTCGAAACAAGCGTTAAGTAGTGGCAACGGGCTAGTCCCACGTGAGTACTCTATGCCTTTGATCTCCGCGCCATGCGCCTATATTCATCTTGATGCAGAGGGAAGGGAACTGGCGAAGGGCGAGGGAGAAGTTCAGCTTGAAGCCGAGCTGCTGTCACTTTTGCCGAAGTTCGGCGAAACGATATTCCTTTCACTTGTTGACATTGCAGAAATCATGCAAGTCGACTACAGACTGAACTTGAGCCTCCAATCGGAGGAGAAGCTGTCGCTTTCTGAAATGGGCTACAGGCTCGGCGATTTTGTGACCAACCTTTCAGCAGCCAGAAACGAAATGATCCTAAAGTTCCTCCTGATGAACGAATCGATAAGAAAGGGAGGAGTGTCAGGAGACCTGGACATAGCCTACTCGTCCGGATCAAAAAAGCGATTTGAAAATTGCAGGCTGA
>DATEEE010000146.1:0-5537 GCA_035281285.1 Nitrososphaera sp. | reverse complement strand
GCCGACAAGGAAAAGCTGGTTTTTGTGCACGGCGGAGGAAAGGACGTGACAGCGACGGCGACAAAGCTGGGAAAGGAACAGACCTTCATCGTGTCACCTGGAGGTGTACGAAGCAGGTATACCGACAAGGAGACGGCTGATATCTACACCATGGTAATGTCGGGCAAGATAAACAAGACCATAGTTGGTATGCTTTTGAGGCTGGGAATCAAGGCCGTCGGGATCGCCGGCATCGACGGTGGAATTCTGAAGGCAGAACGCAAGAAAAAGCTCATGATAATTAATGAGAAGGGAAGAAAAATGATGATCGACGGCGGCTACACGGGCAAGATCAACGCCGTGGATCCGGCCTTGGTCCACTACCTGGTCAACAATGGTTACGTACCCGTCATTTCACCAATCGCGCTCAGTGAAGAATTCGACTTTCTAAACGTCGATGGAGACAGGGCTGCGGCATATGTTGCGGGAGGCGTCAAGGCAGACAAGGTGATCTTTGTTACGAACGTAAACGGCCTGATGTTGAACGAAAAATTGGTCACGTCCATGACGCTAGATCAGGCAAAGGACACGCTCCCCAAAATCGGTTTTGGGATGGAAAAGAAGGTTCTTGCCTGCACCGAGGCGCTCGAAATGGGGGTCAAGGAAGCCATCATTGCCTCTGGCCAAGTCGAGAACCCGATTTCTGCGGCCATTGCGCACAGCAATTGCACGGTGATTTCACCCAAATGAACGGCGAGGACAACCACCTGGCAACGCTGTACCAGAGGTTCCCGGTTAACCTTTCAGGGGGCAAGGGAGCCAGGGTCTGGGACGTCGACGGAAAGGAATACATCGATTGCATGGGTGGGTACGGAGTCGCGCTTGTCGGGCACTGCAACGATAGGGTTGTGGCTGCCATCCGGCGCCAGGCTGAAACGCTCATCACAGCGCATATGTCTGTCTACAACAACACCCGACTTGAATTCATGGAAAAGATGTCAAGACTTGCCCCACCGGGACTTTCGAAAATGTTCTTTACAAACAGCGGGGCAGAGTCCGTCGAGGCCGCGCTAAAGTTCGCTCGCAAGTATTCTGGCAAACATGGAGTCATTGCCATGAACGGCGCGTACCACGGCAAGAGCTTTGGAGCGCTTTCGGTTACTTACAATGAAAAGTACCGCAAGTCGTTCATGCCCCTCCTTGAGGGGGTAAAGTTCGTCCCCTACAGCGATCCTGCAAAGCTCGAAGAGTCAATCGATGATACCGTAGGGGCGGTGATACTCGAGCCGATACAGGGGGAAACAGGTATCATCTTGCCTCCCGACGACCTACTGCCAAAAATTCGGGAAATCTGTACGCGGCGAAACATTGTGCTGATCTACGACGAAATCCAGGCCGGACTCGGCAGGACAGGCAAGATGTGGGCAGGGCAGAACTGGAACACCACTCCGGACATCATGTGTTTAGCCAAGGGCATAGCGGGAGGAGTGCCGATGGGGCTGGTGCTTGCAAAGCCGGAGGTCATGGACGCGATGAAACTTGGCGAACACTCTTCAACGTTTGGGGGAAGCCCGATCGCGTGCGCAGCCGCTTCGGCGACGATGGACGCCTTAACTGAGGACAAGCTCGTTGAAAACGCCGCAAAAGTTGGGGCATTCTTCAAGGAGAAACTCCTGGGTCTAAAAGAGAGGCACAAGGTCATTAGGGAAGTCAGGGGCCTCGGAATGATGTTGGGAGTGGAATTACGCTTTGAAGTCAAGGACGTGCTCTTTGACGGAATTCGCAACGGGCTGCTAATGTTATACTCTGGAAGAAACATCATTAGGCTACTTCCGCCACTTGTGATGGATGAAACGACGGTTTCCCGCGCAGTTGATATAATGGACAAAGTACTCTCCCTTGAGGAAAAGCGAAGGAATGTCGTTTAATGTTGATGCGACTGACGAGAAGATAATCCGCATTCTACAGGAGGATTCGCGAAAGGCCTTTGTCGAGATTGCACATCAAATTGGGCTTTCAGAATCCGCCGTAAGACGAAGAGTCAAGAACCTCGTTGACGGAGGCATGATAAGAAAATTCACAATCGAGCTAGGTGCGAGCGACAAGACTAGCGCCATTACTCTGATCTCCGTGAGCTCATCCGCAGACACGTCCGCCGTGTCAGCAAAGCTGATGAAGTTAGACGAAGTGGAAGTCGTCTATGAAATAACAGGTCAGTACGACATTGCCGCAATAATCGCAGCCCCGGCCATTGTGCAGATTAACAAGTGTATAGACGACATTCGAAAAATAGAAGGAGTTTCCGACACCAACACGGTTATCATATTAAAGACGATTAGACAATAAGCCTCTTCAGGCCGGATCACATTGAGCCCCATGCCAAAATTGGGCTAGATTTGGGTGTAAGCAATTATAGTACCAAATGGGTAGTTTCGGCTACAAATGGGATCCGCCATTGTAGAGTACAAGTTTCTCCTTCTGCCGATAGCGCTGGGATTGATGGTTCCAGCCGCTAGCCTGCCATGGATAACGATTAACTTTCTTGGCAGCCACGACTATTCTGCGATCAACATTCTCTCAGGCTTGACTGGCTCGTCGGTCAAACAGGATTCGGGCGGGCAGTTCGCTATCTCGGACCTCATTTCGGCTTACGATGAAGCTTACTATCTCGCTGTCTTCAGTCAATCAGCATTTGTCATTTCTATTGGGATGATGGGCATCGCCGCCTGGAGACATGACAAACCATGGTTAGTGGTTGTGGCCGGCACCCTTGCGATTTCATCAGCGCTGACTTGGATGTACTCTGTAGATTCGATCAAGGATAATTTTGCGGGTCAGGCTGCCATTACAGGCGGAATTATAGGTGAAGAATTCAAAGGACACGAAAACGCGCTTGCAGACGCGCTGATAAAGATCGGAGCGGGACAGTACTTTGTAGCAGCAGGCGGGGTTACAGGTCTCTGCTACTTTCTCGTTAACTACAAGGTAGTCTACAAGAAAACAAGAATTTCGACCAGTCCTTTTTGAAAGTCGTCAGAGCAACAGACCGGGAGTGGCCCGTCAGTATACAATACCGACTCACATTTTCTATATCAGCCTCTGCTGACCGATTTAGAATCGCGTCACAAGAATTCTCCAAGTTAATTTTTGCCTGCGGCTGCCGGCGCAAGCACCACTTGATTCGGATCAGATTGGGGCTCAATTTGGGAATTTTCTTAAATAGAAACTTTTGATAACTGCGCGATACGATGTCCGACAGCAGCAACGAAAAAAGGAAAATCGACAAGAAAAAGATCGTACTGAGCCTGGCCGCGGCGGCGATGGCCGCCGCGATGGTTGTTGGGGCAAGCTCTATCCAGAGCCTTGCACCAAAGCCAGCAGGCGCATCGACAGCCAACCCTACCGAGGGCTATGACATCCACGTAACTGTGAACAAGCATGACAGCGCACACTTGGATGCACACATGGATCATTACTGCAAGCTGGACGCCAGAATAGTCGCGGTGTGTCAGTTATACGCAACTGAAAACAAAGTCGCCAATGACGAGACGCCCCAGCTGGCACAAATAGAATTCATCATCACCGACGACCAGTACCTCACCCTCCCGTTGAGGGAAAGGGCCAACTGGCACAACCATGCAGTGGAGCTAACTCCAGAGCGCGGGATGCCAACGTGCGAAGATCCCGGTGCTGTGGGCGACTGCGCAGCGCTTGTCTCAGCTCTCCAGGGAACATACGGCAAAGTGATCACAGTGTGGGATCCATCAGACCCGATCCCCAACTATCCGCCGTATGCATTCCTCGTAGACAGTCCCTTTGCCCTGAACCAGGACCTGAACGACGACCTGGAGGAAGAATGGGCCGTAGGCGATGAGACCACCGGATCAGCTGACGATGTGCCCCCATGCAACATAAAACAAGCAGGGCCATGCGGCAACCACCACTGAGGACGAATATCGGGTGAGACCCGATTCCCTTTTTTTCTTTCCATTTTTGCGAGGATTGGCAAATCAAAGCCTCTTACTGGTATACACGACCTTGTAGTCGATTTGATGAGCTCCCCTGATGAAACCAAACCTGTTTCTTGGATGGGTCCTGAGAACGCGACGGCAGCAGGGGCACCTTGATCCATTCCACCTTATGTATACTTCGCAATTGGTGCACCGCTTTCTGCTTTCTGAATATCTCCTCTTACTCGGCGGCAGGCGATGCACTTGATATTTCGCACAAACATTACTGCATCCCACCAAATACTTTCACCAGCTACTGTGATATTTCGAGTTGCCGAGTGTCTCGTGTAGCTTGCCCGATTCTATTCTCCATGTTCTGTATCCGAGAGCTAGCAGCGCAATGCCTATTGCTACGAGAAGGTAGCAGACCGGGTAGATAAGAGCGAAAACGGCGTTGACTGTCCCGGCCATAAGGAACAGGAAGGACAGGAACAGAAATGCTGCTCCTGCGACATTCTCTCCGTTTAACTTTGAAATAGATTGTTTTGAGATCTGATGCAAGACCTAGTCGGTGAAGCTACAGGTCCTTTGGTATATGTGTAGTGTGTCTGCACTGCATTGCACTCCCTACGCCTTGTACTGAACTTGATCTGACGTTATTCGAAGATCAAACTAGTTCATATATTGCCTGCATTCTAATACTAGACTATGTCAAGACGAGCTCAAGCCGATCCGGACACTGCAAAATACAAAGAGAAATGCGGCCAGATCCTTTTGATTTCGCCCCGCATCCGATATGCAGGGATCATGAACCGGTTTGGAAGGACGCTGGCCGGGAGTTTGAGAAAGGGTGTAACTCCGCTGCTAAATCCAGACGAGGCAAGGAATGAATATTTTGTAGAAGCGACCAGGACCCAGATGCGGAAGAATTTCGAAAAGTCGATTGGGAGAACAGAGTATTCCTTTACAGAAAACGAAAAGGTCAAGGTCTTGACAATCCCGAGGGACGACCATTTTCTCTACATCACCATGGACAAGGCCACTCCGCAAGGAGACGTAACGTCAATAATAGAGAAAGCGAGCAAGGTGATCTAAGTTAGCCACTACTTTGCGAACGCCTTGAGCTTGCCGCGCATCTCTCTGTCCTTTGAAATTGCGGGGTGCGCCGTGTCGGCCAGAATAACTTCGTACCAGAGATTGACGCCGTCCTTGTGCAGATAGTACGAACCAAGCACTTCAAGGTTTGGGAATTTTTCTGCCACTCTGCGCTCTGCGACCTTGCGCATGCTTATTCCCTGCTTTATCCTCACCACACCGAGGTGCTTTGGCCTTCTTCCAGCAACGGGCCGCTGCTTTCTCATGCCCCCCCGGCCTACACGGATCCTTACAACAACTATACCCTGCTTGGCCTTGTAACCCAGCCTTCTGGCTCTGTCTAGTCTGCTCGGTCGCTCTATCCTAGTAATCGTGTTCTCTGCCCTCCAGGCAATCGATTTGGACTTTAGTTCGTCAGAGTTGCTCTTCCACATCTTGAGCCATGTCTGGGCCATGTAGCTGTGCATAGTTCGTAATACTCTCCTATTTTTCGCCCCTTTATAGAGATTTGGA
>DATEEE010000145.1:0-3911 GCA_035281285.1 Nitrososphaera sp. | reverse complement strand
GGGACCCACGACCTGCATCCGGCCCATGCATCCTGATTCTGCACCTTTATGGCGTTACTCAAGTGAAATACGCGTAACAGAATGACACTCATTGGCTTGCTGGGGTTATAGTCCATTCTCGCATTAACATAGCTTTCGTTCCAGATGTGAAATTTCTCCAGTTTTCTCAAAGTAGCGCGGTCGGTTAGCTCCTTTACTAAAACCGGCTCGGCAAAGCTTGAAAGCAATATCGTGCCCGCGTCAGGAGCACTGGACCTAACCTTATCCAACATTCCGGCATAGTCAGGCTGAAGGTGGTCTTTTGATTGATGCTCAAATGTCGGAAACATCAGAAATTTTTCGTGCTTTATTTCAAATCCCTGCCGGTATTCCAGTATCCCTCCCTTGCGAAGGAGGACTACCTGGCGGCCTTTCTCAAGGGCATGGCACACAACGGCCCATTCCTTTAATGCGTGCATTTATCCCAGACTCTTCACGATGTCCTCGACGCCTTTATAAACGCAGACAATCATAGGCGTGTCCCTTATGACGTACTTGCTGACCTGAGTCTCCCGCAGCTGCATTATGAGCTCTTGGAAAATAACAAGATCTGGCGTTTCAAACGCTAACATGAAATCTTGGTCGTCCAGGCCAAAAGAGTAGGTTGTATTCAGGCGCACCTGGGGGAATTTCCGGCCTACCATGATGTGCTCCTCCATCATTTTCCGCCGCTCGTCAAACGGGAGAAGGTACCATTCCCTGGACTTTACAAAAGGGTAGACGACAACGTACTTCATCGGCTCCTCGTCAGTCATGAAGCCGGGAGTTACTTTCGAAGAATAGACCGACGGCCGCGATGCTGACAGGAATACATGCGATGCGTTCAAATATTTCCCAAGTACCGTTGAATAAATTTTCGACGTCATCACCTGGGTCTTTTCGACGTTGTCGGAGATCATCCAGACCATGAGATCCGCGTCCGCGCGGAGGCCGACCGTGGAATAGACCCTGACTTTGATCTTTGTGTTTGCCACCTCCACCAGATTCGAAAATTCCTTGGCGGCCTCTTCCTTTCCTATTTCGTTCAGCCACCTCCACTTGGGGTCAACCTTGAAGAATGAGAAATTTAGAAAACGCGTCGGCGCCTGTTCGCTATTTGGTGCCGATGACTCCATGCTGCTGAACTGATGTCAGACCCTATTTCTACTTGTCTTCTAGCCCGAGCCATCCGTAGCCCTTGGCTTCCAGCTCTTCAGACAGTTCCCTTCCGCCTGACTTGATGACTTTGCCCTTTGCAACCACGTGCACATAGTCGAGCTTTTTCAGGTATCTGAGTATCCTTGCGTAGTGGGTGATCACGAGCACGCCAGCCCCTGTTTCGATCAGTTTGTTAATCGCCTCGGCAACAGCCTTGACCGCGTCAATGTCAAGTCCCGAGTCGGGCTCGTCAAGTATCGCTATGTTTGGCTTGAGTACGAGCATCTGCATTACTTCCGACCGCTTTTTCTCTCCGCCAGAGAATCCTTCGTTGAGGTACCGGGAAAGGAAGGACTTGTCAAGTCCGACTGCCTCAAGATTCTTGTTCAGGTACTCGTGGAATTCTCTTACGGTCAGAAAGACCTCTCTGGTCTGTTCTTCTGCAAGTGACTTGCTGAGGGTGTTGTAGGCGTTTCTCAGGAAATGACTGTAGCCCACCCCCGAGATCTCTGTAGGATACTGGAAACCGAGGAAAAGGCCCTTTCTCGCCCTGAGGTCAGTCGAGAGGCCGACGATGCTCTCGCCCTTGACGGAAATATCGCCGGACTCTATCGTATATTTCGGGTGTCCCATTATTGCGTTAGCGAGGGTGCTCTTGCCCGAGCCGTTGGGACCCATGATGGCATGGACTTCGCCCTTGTCCATCTTGAGATTGAGACCTGAGAGGATCTCCTTGCCATCAATGCTGACGCGGAGATCTTTAACTTCTAGAAACGACATATAACGGTGTTTTATTTTTACTCAATATAAGCATTAGCATCAACAGTTCTGGTAACCTGAAGACTTATCCATCTTCAGGGTAGCCTGGAGGACGTCGATCAGTAAACTCAGACCGACAGATTCTGCTTAAGTGATTGAACTTTCAGCCGCGACGATCCGGCCTGATCGATTTCATTGCCATAGTTGTTTTCTTTCTCCCTGTTGCGCTTGCTGTTATGTTCGGTCTTGCTACTCCGTCCAGTAAGAGCGCAGGAATACTCCCGGCACCCATCAGCCTCGCTGTTGACAGATTCTGAAGTGTTTCCGAATTGTTTACTCAAGTTTCTTTTTATTGTGGTCGTGACTTCAAGATCTAGGTGAACCACACAGCCCCAGAATCGCCGCTTCCGTCGCTCTTTCCCTCTTTGGTAAGCGGCCAGAACGAGCTTGGGGATATCGTGGTCATGGATCTTGCGGTGATAATGGTAGTTGCTGCCGTAATGCTGGGAATTACTTTCAAGCTAAGGCAGCCCATGGTGATAGGATTTATCATCGCGGGAATGATAATCGGCCCGTATACTCCGCCGTTCAGTCTTGTCAGCAGCATCGAAACGGTTAGCCTGATGGCAGAGATCGGGATCATACTGCTCTTGTTTGCAGTTGGCACTGAATACCCAATAGCAAAGTTGAGGTCCATTGGCCGCAAGGCGCTCGTGATAGCAATGTCAGAAGCCTTCGGGACTTTTGCAATAGGCTACTTTGTCGGACAGCAGATGGGCCTTGCGCTGTTTGACAGCTTGTTTCTCGCGCTTTCAATCTCTGTGACCAGCACGGTGATCGTGATGCGCGTCCTTGAAGAGCTGGGAATGATACGCGACGAAGCGGCATATCTGCTCCTCGGCGTGGCAGTAATCGAGGACATCATTATTGTCTCCATGCTTGCAGTCCTTCAATCCGTGGCTTCGACGGGCGATCTCGCGCTGCAAGAGATCGCAGTTGTCGTAGGCGTGGTGCTGGCGTTCATCGGCGGCGTCTTATTCCTGGGTTCGAGAACTGTGCCAAAACTAGTCGACATCATGGGGAGGACGGACCGCTACGACCTGATCCTGATAACGGTGCTCGGGGTCGCGTTTGGGCTTTCATTCCTTGCAGACGCGATTGGTATATCGGTCGCTACCGGCGCGTTTTTCGCCGGAGTCCTTGTCGCAGAGTCAAAGACACAGGCGGTTGCCAAGATCATTACGACGCCATTGAAGGACATGTTTGGCGCGATCTTTTTCATTTCAGTTGGAGCGCTAATGGATATCAGGCTTATTCCTACGTTTATCGTTCCAGCCCTCATACTGATCGCCACCTCGTTTGGCGCGAAATTCGGAACTGTGTTTATTTCTGCAAAGCTTCTGGGTCTAGGAAGGAAGGTGTCGGCAAGGGCGGGATTCGGGCTCTCTGCGTCCGGAGGCGAGCTCGCACTCGTGACAGCAAAAGGCGGGGCCGACGTGGGAGCAACCAGCGCCTTTCTGCTGCCGATGATAGGGGCGATGACCATAATCACAACATTCCTTTCGCCATACGTCATTAAACTGGGCTGGAAGATTACGGAAGGACTCGCAGCGCCACCGGCGGAAAAGAAGGATAGCGAGGCATCCGGTTCCGAAGGTAAATAGCCCGCAGCTGATTCACATCGACACAGTCGATTTACTTCCAATAGTTATATATTTACAAACACCGAATTTCGTCACGTGCCTAGAATGAGAGGCAGCCTGCCATTCAGGTCATGGTTCTACCTCCGGACCGGATACGCGGTCTACTTGAGCTTCATACTGGCTGCTATCAACGTCATTGTCACCGTCTATTATCTTGCCATCAACAACATTGAAGGGCTGAAGGTGGTGTTTCCCAATTTCGCGACATGGGCCATTACGATAACCACGATTGGAATACCTTTATCCATCTTCATTGGATGGCTGCACCTGAAG
>DATEEE010000144.1:0-6269 GCA_035281285.1 Nitrososphaera sp. | reverse complement strand
GCAATAGCTCCTAATGTCTCAGAACCCCCGAAATCGAAGGACTAAATCCCGATGGGTCTGAGCCCACAAATCGAGTCAACCATGGTTCGCAAACCCTTGGGGCCATCAATTACGGCAAATTTGGTTCAGACCCTTGTCTGCAAACGGTTTCTTTGATTTCGCTAGAGTTTAATCAAGCCATGGATATGTAATATTCTTAAAGGCGCCCGGTATGGGCATTGCCTATCTCATCATACGTTTGACGAGATTCTGGAAGAAATTGGCTAGAACCAACGCAGTCAAGGCCATCGTCGATAATACCAGTATCGAGGTAGTGAGCGTCAATGCCGGAAGGCTGCCCAAAGATATCGGAGCAATAACTGAAAGTGAAATGGCGCCAACGATTAGCAGGGCGATCCTGTAGTCAAGCCGAATCTTCCTCACATGTCTTATTGAAACTGCGATGGGCGACATGTACACCGCTCCAATCAACGAGCTGGCCACCAATCCGGCTGCTACCGACCCATATTCGCCGGGGATTATCGAGTAAGCTTTTTCCGATACTTCAAGAATGCCGAGCAGCGGATATATTGCAATCCTGACCGTCTGCTGGAACCAAGGCTGCTGCCTTTCATAGTCTGCAAGTTGCGGGCTGAACGAGTAGTACCAGGCGTTAAAGGCAGTCATGAAACTGGAGCCTGACGCGGTCGCAAGTATGTGATTATCTCTAAAGTTCCTGAGGAATTGCACCTGAGGTGCCAAGTCCGAGCCAAATGCAGCAGTCGCTATCAAGCAACCGCTTTGAGGTGTTGATGACGTTTCAGGGACCCCGTCCGAGGCGCCAGTATTAGCAGGCGGAAGATTGCCGGTTACTTGCAGTGCACCAAATATCCCATCTGATGCTGGATTCGATTGAATGTATTTCCAGTAATCATGACTGTCAATTACAGTTACATTCGAGATTGTTCTGCCGTCGGCTGACACCTGTTCGATCAGGGCCTTGGATGGGTAGTACGACGGTGGCATTTCGAAATAGGTCGGCTCTCCTGACGCGATGTCTACATTGTAAGAATAATCGTAATAATTAAACGGCTCATCGTGTGTAAGCATCACCCTGATGGTGGCACTGGCACTAGAAGATAGGTAGGAGCCCGGCAGTGCTGGAGCAGCACTTCCTCGAATGAGTCGTTCCGTGGCGTGTCCGGTAGGTCCGGCTTCTTCCCCGGTGAGGTCCTGCACAAGATTTCTGTCGACGACATCTCCAAACGCGCCATGGTTCACAAAAATCATGTCAAGCTGTTCCGCGGAAGTACTGCTCTTGAAAGCCTGATAAAGGGCGTAGAGAGTTTTCGGCTCGTTGTTATTGATGACTTGAAGTATCTGTTCTCCCGAAAGAGACACACTGTCTCTCGAATCAGGATAAACCTTTGATGTCGATGCCCAGATGTTCTGCCCTTTGCCGTCCTGGCCGATAACATGCCTTGGATTAACCTCGCTGCCTGAATCGTGCAGATCCCACAGTATACCCGCTAGCGCCCACTCCTCGTGATAGGAGGCCACAGGAAATGTGATCATCTTTAGAGTTCCGTTTTCAGGCTGTTCCTCTGCAAACACAGATTCTCCCCACACTTTGTAGTCTTCTTCAAGATTTATGACCGCGCCACGGGTCGGATACAAGTATGGTTTTGCAGCACCATAATGTTCGGCGATAAGCATCGCGACAAACTCCGCAAATCCCTCTGCCAACGAATCGTTGGTGCTTTCGTTGGCATAGCCGGCATGATTCTCAAACGGCCTGTTGTCATAGTTAAGATACATTTCAAAGTTCAGATAATGAGAAAGTTCATGCCATTCCCTATTAACAGGAATGTCGTCCCAAGCGATGGAGCTTCTTTTGTCGCAAATGCGGATGCTAGAGCCCGTGGACTCTACTATATCTAGGCCCTTGCCAAGGTCACCGAATGACGGATATTTCTTGTCCAGCTTTGCCTGTGCATCGTATTGGGCAAAATTGCAGTTCGGAGTCTGATCTCTAACCTTAATCATAATCGGTTCAAGGGCGACTCCAACACTGCCTTTTATCCCCTCGAAATATTTCATTGCCTTGTAACTGTTTGAATACACGATAGCGGCCTCTGCCATCACCTGATCTAAACTCGCAGCAGAGCCTACCTCCCAACTTTCCTGTTTCATGACAGAAGCAGCCTTTTCAGCTCCGATTCCATATACAAAGTCAAGTTCTACTTCAAAGCCGCCTGAGCCTTCCTTCCACTTTGCGCACTTGATATCCTGATGATCGACGCACTGCACCAAGTAGATTGGGATGTATCTGCCGCCGGCTTCCTTTCCGTTCGTTACGGCAAATTCCGCATTTGCATCATACCAGAGCAAAGAAGCAACTAGGAGCTTCTCATCGAGACTTCCGTTGGGCCTGACATATCTTAACTCATATTTACCGCTCACAGAGTCTGAGGTCGTTTCATCTTCGAAGGCTGGCTTTGAATCGCTGAGCTTCTGTACCGGCAAGGAATCACCAAGCTCGTCAAGCCTTTTCATTACTACCTTTGATTCTAAAATAGGCTTGCCCGAGTTATCCTTTACAGTCCCATGAACTCTATACTCCAAGTCGGAAGGACCAATGGTAATCTTTAATCTGTCCGTTTGAGCTGGTACTGTGGAAGTCTCCTCGATCTTTGTCGTCTCCTCGTATTCTATAGTTCCGTCAGGTTTGGGGACGTAATTAAGAAAACCAAATGAAAGGTACTGGGGCCTTCCGATGACTCCACCTTCATATTCGCGAGTTTCATCAAATCTATCTCTACATTTGACAGGAGTAATTTTCTCGTATGCCTTGGTAGTTTCAGCGCCTAGTAGATTGTCAAGCTCTTCAAAAGTATCGATTAGACTGGCATCGACGAGACCAGGAGGAGCTGGGAGGGCCTCGAAGGCTCCAGTAATTTCGACATCCTTTCCTTTCCTGAGATCTTCGGGAACTAGGGATATATGCCCACGAATCCAAGAATTGTAGGTGCCCGAGACGCTGCCCCCTTCGCAATAATAATCAGGTCCGCGTTCGTACTCAAACTTTCCAGTACCAATACCTCTAAAAACTAGGTCGCCATCCGGAAGTGTTTCCGGGTAATCTGCAACAGATTCAATCTCTCCGGTCACCCTATGGAAAGTTCTGGCATATGGGTGGTAGTCTGTTTCCTCCAAAATATTTTCCCATTCCAAAGTAAACTTTTGTTTTGATCCATATTCGATCGGAGGTAGTGTTTGGGATGCTACTGAAGTAGGCATAAGGGATAGAGCTGGCAGCACTGCTGCAAGGGCAATCAGAGCCCACAGAAAGCCCGCAAGTAGCATTCTATCGTGTTGTGTCTAGCTAACAAGTAGATAAGTATTCAATCAATTGATCGTGCGTGCCGCCTCCCTCTTGACCGACTTGTAGAATCTAAATTGGCACAAGAATCACTACACTTGAACCCATAATTCGAGTCAATTTTGGTTCACAAACACCTTGGGCCCATTATGACTTAATTATTTCTGCCAGCCTCTGCCGACGACTGTGTTCTCCGATAATCCGAACGTCCAAAAGGAAATATTCCCTCTACTTACATGTGAAGCCAAACTTACGAAGTGGAGCAAATGGATTAACTTTCCGTGAATCAGTATTCTGCAGAGAGAGTTTGAGGTCAACTTCAGGCATGTCCTATGTTATCCTGCTAGTTCTGAAAACACTAGCCAAAGTCATGTTCAGAGAGTGGCGCCATGAACAATTCGCAATCCTCGTAGAAAATGTTGGTATCATCGAGTGAGCGGGGTCCGCTGCCGTTCCGATAATGGCCTCCCCTTTCATCAACGTCGAAGAAATTGCACACCCAGAGAGTACCGGTCTCCTGAGTGCTTGTGGGCACGACTCCATTATGAACATAACAGCCTGCGGGGCTCATGAAGATAGGCAGATCTCCTTCAATGGTAACTTGGACTTCTGCCAGATCGTATGGCTCGGAGAAACCTGACATGTAACGAAGGACCCTGACGTTCATCGTGGCTTGGCCTTGAATCTCCACAAAGCACATGTCAGGATCACGACTCCCTTGAGTTTCGTGATAAAAGCCAGTGCCATTGCCGTAAAAGTCAACTACTTCGTAGGTGAGACCGGTACCGGCGATTGGAACGCGATTGGTCAAGTTAGCGCTAGCTTGAAAGGTGATCTGACGCGTCTGTTCTACGCCTGCTTGCACAGAATTATGAATCACGACCCTTAGCGTGTTGGGTTCAGGTGGTCTGCAAACCAGATCTTCCGGGGGCTCATGGGGTGGTCTCGGGCCCGGCGGACCAGGTGTATAATTCAAGCCGGTATAATTCGGGTCACCGGGTCCAGGCGTATAATCAAGCCCGGACTCTTGCGGTTCTGAACTAGGTTCACTTTCTGGGAACTGCTGGTCTTCAGGACATGGGTCGCACGGGGTAATTCCACTCAGAGCGTCGTTAATTTCATCGAACTGACCATCGGCAAGCACTGCATCGAACCCTTGTGATGCGCTACCTAATGCCAAACCTCCGGCGAACCCCACGCCGGGCGCGGCGCTAGCAGCAACATCAAAGGCCACGACCATCCCACGGGCCCCGGTATTGACATAGTGTCCCTCTTGTGCGGAGTCGAGTTGTTCTCCCAACCGTTCGTAGTTGGGATCGTTCCTCTGTGCATCCTGTGCAAGCCTATTCGTGGGATTTCTCCAGCAATCTCTTCCAGCGTTAAGGCCGTCATAACCTCGCATGAAATCATCAAGAATGTTGGATAGCGTCCAGCCGGTGGAAAAACCAGTAGCGACAGCCCCGGCAGTCCTAGACAAAGCTTGTGCCGCCTCCTCTCGAATAGCCCTGTCGCGCACCTGTTCCAGTGCCTCCCTTTCTGCGGCAATTCTCTGCTCAGCCCAAGTATCGGCTCCTTCAACTCTAATCGGATCGGTGTATACTTCTCCTGCTTCTGATGCCCTCCTAAAGTCTTCAGCAAGCCTGTCCCTGTCAATAATCATTTGCTGAACTTCTCGTATCCGTTCTGCGGTTAGTTCTCTAAATCCAGGGCTAGTTAGTGTGCTTACTGGTTCCAATGGGGCGGCTGTTATTCGAGGAGGAGAGACGACTGTTACGTCCTGTGAGATTGCCACCCCTACGCCGTAGATCTGCGTTCCCGTAGCGGAAGCATGCTGGACACCGTACGGCCATTGGTGGTAAACCGGCTGAATGGAACTCAAATAGTCCTTCAAGTCCGCTGGCGTACTTTCCTCTGGAACAAAGTATGCAAGGGAAATATGATACCCGTTTTCTAGTTTATCGACTTGCCTGTGTTTCACAAAGATCTCAAAACCCGGCGACACAGTAATCTTTTCAGCGCCCGCAGTATCAAATTCCTCGTTAGGAGTAAACGAAAGAATCGATTCGCTTCTCGTTCCTTCGGGAGTAGTCTGAACATAGTGATAATAAGTGTTATCGCTGGAAATCATTTCGAGCTTTATTGATGATAAGTATCGAGCCATTTCGTCACTATAACCCAAGTTCACCAAACCAAAGTATCCTGGAATATTTTCTAATGAATTGATGTCATTTGCATCTACACTAGTCTCCGGAGCACTGGTCTCAGATGGTGCCTCCACAGCAGGTTCTGCCGGAGAGGCATCTGGTTGTATCGGTGCTTTCATAAATGAAGAAAGTCCGATGCCGATGGCAGCTGCTACTACGACAGCTGCCGCCGCAAAGACGGCAACGACCTTTCTCAAGCAGGCTTTCATAAATGTCACTGTTACTTATCCTTTTAGGGCGAAACTAACCGCTGGAACATTAGGCATCGCGATTTCGAAATCTGAAAAAGACAGACTATGTGTCCGGCTCAAGTATGGTGCCATTAATAGAATCCTTATCTATTTCCCCACGACACCCGGCGTTAGGAAGATTAAATGGAATCACCTTCTGCGCCATATGCATCGACACACGGTCTTGCCACCACAATCATTATCCTCACCATTATCACCGCTGTATTGAGCATTGCCAGCACTGTTTATGAGGTCACAGGCGATCTTTCATCGGATGTTGTATTCTATCCCGACCCCTGGCTCGCTTCTGTCCTTGCGATCTCGATATTGGTGGGAATCTTGGGCTTCATCCTCTTGTTACTTTGGTACTACAGGAATCACAGAAACCTGGCGGCGCTTGGGGCAAGCGAGCTAAGGTTCACGCCAGGCTGGGCTGTTGTCTGGTGGTTTATCCCTATACTCAATTTGTGGAAG
>DATEEE010000143.1:0-7961 GCA_035281285.1 Nitrososphaera sp. | reverse complement strand
ATGCCGCTCAGCTTTTTCAAGAGCCTGAAGGTGGACGAGTGGGACCAGATGATAGACGTCAACCTGAAAGGCGTGCTGTACTGCACTGCCGCTGTTGTTCCACACATGATGGCAAAAAAATCAGGTCACATTGTAAACCTGTCGTCAGTTGCGGGGAGGGTGGTTTTTCCGGCCGGGACCGTCTACTGCGCGACAAAATTTGCTATTGCCGCGCTGAGCGAGGGCCTTAGGCAGGAGCTAAGCCAGCGGTCCAACATCAGGGTCACTTGCATAGAGCCCGGCGTCGTATCGACCGAGCTTTTGAATACCATCACGGATAAGTCGCTTGAAAAATTTGTCGAAGCGTCAAGGCAGATGGACTCGCTCCGGGCGGACGACATCGCCAACTCGATCATGTTCGCACTGCAGGCCCCGGCTCACATGAATGTGAACGAGATACTTATCAGGCCGACGTCGCAGGAACGCTAACCGCGCGCCTGCTACAGGGGAATTCGTGAATCGCTCACCTGAGGGAGTCGTCTCAAGTGAGCAAGCGATAAAGCGACAAGCCATGAATCGTAGTGCATGATCCAGCGCCAGGCCATAACGGCTGCAGCGATCGCTTGCATAGTTATCGTCCCGTTCATCTTCGAGTCTCACACTTTCAGCCTTTACAAAGCCGGCGATCCTGATTTTTTTACCTACTCCGGGGCTCGCTTGTGGGTATTTTTGGCAGTCCAGTTCGTTTCCGGCTTTTTCGTTGGTCTTGCCGCTAGCGTCCGGCCGGCCACCGGTTTCGGGATGATAGCACTTGCTGTCGGAATATTGACTGTCTCTCTGCATTACGTCTGCGATGACAGGCAGTGTTACTATCCAGGGCCCGATGGATTTTCTGGCATTCGGATGGGCATCCTCTTTTTCGCCACATCCACTGTGGGCTTGATGACTGGTACGTGGGCTAGCCCGTCGGTTAAGACGACTCCGATCGAGGCGATGATTTTTGGCACCTCAACAGCTGTTTTTCTTGGCTACTACTTGTGGGCGCTTTTGTTTGCTACTTACCTGCCCTCTTCACTTGAAGTAACAGTCATCGCGATATCTGCATCAGTGCCATTCGCACTTGCCGGATTGGCCAGCCGCCAGCTCACCAATAGTATAAGGTACCCGATCATTGCGGCCGCGACTGCGTGGGCTGTTCTGTCTTTGATTTTCGCCGGCTTCCGGCCCACTTCTGTCGTCCTGATTGCCATCATGCTGCCGTGCGCTCTTGCGGCGTCAGCCGCCGGCTCCAGGCTTTCGAGACCCGCCTTGCAGGAGAATAAAGTTAGATCTGCTGCCACTGCGTCGCTGATATTGGCTATCTTTGCCCTGGGCGCGGCACACCCATTTGCAGACGGACCAATGAGCCTCAGGCTCGAGCCAGTGAGCGGGCCGCTGCCCGGGCCCACATACTACTCGGGAGCCTACCACGAATCAGACAAGTACTTTCCAACAAAGAGGGTGGAGGTGGAGGTCAACCTGACCCTATTCGACCCGCTGCAGCTAAGAGACTTTCTCTTTGCCGGTATCGGAGCGCAGTCTCCCAACTGCTGCAAGGATGGCCTGGACTATGCTTATCGCGCGGATTTGCTCTTTAATGCATCGGGCGGGTTTCTTGTCGGCCGAGCATGGGAAACCTGTGACTCAAACATTGCCTGCTCCGGGCTTCCCTGGATCTCTCTGATGCACAAGTCAGTCAAACCATTCGAAGATTCAAATGGCCGCTTGGTAGTGCTTGCAATGGAATGGCAACAGGACGAGCAGACTGTCGCCTGGCAATACAAATTGGGAGGAAGCGACTGGCAAGAATTCGGCAGGTTTGTGTCGCCGGAGATCGAGAACCCTTACTTTAACTTGGGAGTGATTCCGGTAGGAAATCCAGTATTCAACCCGCCTTATGGCAACGCCTACTTTTTCCAGGCAGGCGTCTCTTCGCCCGATCCGGTCCCAAAAGGAGGGGTAATTTCCTTCAACTGTCCCGCGTACTACGATGCAGATGGCAACAAGCTGTGCGCCGGTCTAGAGCCGGTAATCGGCGGCAGCTCGCACTGGAAGGTTCTATGGAAATGGGGGGCGCAGGGAGACGCCAAAGTCAAAGTAGACGGATCCCGATTGACCGTAAAACTAGGATGAACTGTCGTCGAGAATGTCAGCGTGCCTTCGCACGCCGTGGGTCTTGATGAATTTCAACAGCTCGTCATGATCTTCGACCTTGTAGTATCGCTTCATGCGCTCTAGGGTCGCGTCGTCATAAACTGGATAAGAGTCATCTTTTTGCACTTCTTTTTCTTCCGGCACCGTCTATAACTTAGCACGCATCCCTAAAAAGTTTTTACCGACTCTGCTAATCTTCTTGCAATGGGAAAGCGAATTGTGATCCTAGGCGCGGGCTTTGGAGGCCTGGCGGCGGCAAATGCGCTGCGAAAAGGCCTCTCTTCCGATCACCGCGTAATAGTAGTCGACAGAAAGGACTGGTTCATGATGGGCCTCGTAAAGCTGTGGGTGCTTGAGGGCTCGAGAAAGCTCGAAGAATCAAGGACTCCGCTTGCGGGTCTCAATGAACGGGGGATAGAATACCTAAATGACGAAGTAACCCGGATAGACCTGTCCGCAAGCAGCATTGAAACGAAAGGTCATGGCCATATTGGATACGACTATCTGATAGTAGCGCTTGGAGCCGAGCTCGTGCCCGACAGAGTACCAGGTTTTGCAGCGGTCGGCCACAACCTGTACGACCCACTAGAGGTGCCGCGCATAAGGGAAAGGCTGCTGTCCTTGAAAGGAGGAAAAGTGGCAATCACGATAATGGGCATGCCGTACAAGTGCCCGCCAGCGCCCTACGAAGCGTCGATCATCGTAAGCGGCGTGCTGACTTCGCAGGGCACAAGAGGATCTACGGAAATCGACGTTTATTCCCCGGCCCCGATCGCGATGCCCGTGGCTGGCCCGCAGATCAGCTCCACCGTGGTGGAAATCATTTCGCAGCACGGCATCAGATTCAACCCTCTGCACAAGCTCAAGTCAGTTGCAGGGCGCAACCTTGAATTTGAGAACGGCGAGAAAAAAGATTTCGACTTGCTGATAGGGATCCCCCCTCACAGGGCGCCTGGGGTAGTGAGGGAGACGGGGCTTGTCGCGCCCGGCTCGGACTGGGTGCAGGTCGATAGCAGGACGATGAAAACTTCGATCAAGGACGTCTTTGCAGTTGGAGACGTGACAGAGATCAAGGTGGGCCAGACCCCGATCCCAAAGGCAGGCATCTTCGCCGAGGAGGAGGCCAAAGTTGTCGCGCAGCAGATAATCGACGAAATCGGACAAAAGCCGTCGTCAGCCGCATTTTCGGGGGAGGGATATTGTTTCATGGAAGTCGGCGGCAGGAAGGCAGGCTACCTTGCCGCGGACTTTTTCAACGAGACCGGCCCCAAGCTCAGGCTCGAAGCGCCGTCCGAAGAGAGCTTTAGAAAAAAGCAGGACTTTGAGCGGACAAGGATCAAGGAGTGGCTACTCTAGCGGATCCTTCTTCCCCTTGGCCATCGTGTAAAACCCGTGAGAAGCGATTAGAAAAGCCGCCAGAGACATCTTGGTAGCAAAGACAAGGTTCCAGGGGGTAGTCGGGTTCGGGTAAGGCACGTTCACGTCGTCGATCTCTATTACGCCCTTGATCGCGTCGGCAGTGATCAGGGAATTCCAGATGATAAAATTATAGACAAACTCGTAGAGCGCCACTATCGCAATAGCCAGGACCAGCAGCTGAAGCGTTGCCTTGAGCCAGTGCGGGATGTTGGTGACTGCGCTCCCGCCCAGCTTGACCACGCAGTACCATCCCACAACAGACACTATCATAAGGTAAGTTACGAGCTTGGCGAGGCCGGGGAAGGGGAATTCGGTATCTACTAGCACCTCGCCTATAACCACCCGGCCTGTTGCCAGGTATTCGTTGAGGCTGACATAGAGCGAATAAAGCGTGATCGCAGCCATCACGAAGGCGCAAAAGTAAAAGACGCCCAGGTAAATTTTCCGGTCGCTCCGGGGGCTTTTTTCAACGCTCGTACGCACGGCTTAGGTGGAGCCACATTCCTGATATATCATTTACTTTAGTGACGAAAGCAGTTCGTCTGCGCCGAGTGTATTCAGTACGTCCTCGGAACGCGCCCATCCACGCCTTGCCTGCGCTATTCCAAAGACAAGGTACGCAAAATGGACCGGGTGATGCGCGTCGGAGTCAATCGTGAGCTTTACTCCCTTTTTCACCGCCATCCTGACATAATCGTCCCTGAGGTCCAACCTGTCATAGTGCGCGTCTATTTCAAGGGCCGTCTTTGTGTCAAGGGCTACGTCAATGAGCTTCTCAATGTCCACTCCGTAACCTTCCCTCCGGTTGATCAGCCTGCCTGTGGGGTGGAAGACAATGTCCACACTCGGGTTCTTCGCTGCCTTGATCAGCCTCTCCGTCTGGGCTTCCGCCGGGAGCGCAAAGTGGGAGTGGATTGCGGCCCCGACAACGTCGAGCTTGTCAAGCACGTTGCTCGAGATGTCAACCGATCCGTCCTTCATTATGTTCACCTCGGCAGATGACAGCACGCGCATCCCTTCGAGCCTGTCGTTCAACTCGGCGGCCCTTTTCGCCTGATCAAGCAGTTCTTCTTCGTCGAGCCCCCCTGCAAGGGCCAAACTCTTTGTGTGGTCTGTTATTGCGATGTAATCAAGGCCGAATTCCCGCGCCGCTGCGGCCATCTGCTCCATCGTTGCTGTCCCGTCGGACCTGTCTGTGTGTACTTGGAGGTCGCCTTTCAGCGATTTGTATTCCACCAGCTCGGGTATCTTGCCGGCCTGCGCCAGCTCGATCTCGCCCTTGTCCTCCCGCATTTCGGGCGGGATCCACTGGAGGCCAAGTGCCCTGTAGACCTGCTCCTCGCTTTCACCGGCGATCTTTTTTTCTCCATCTGTGTACACACCCCATTCGTTCAGTCGCATTCCCTTTGAAATTGCGATCTTGCGCAGCCTGACCGAATGCTCCTTGCTTCCGGTAAAATACTGCAAGGCAGAGCCCCAGCTTTCATCAGGAACAACTAGGAGGTCGGCGTCAATCCCACCTGAGAGCTTTACAAATGCCTTTGCCGAGCCCTTGCCGATGACCTGCTCGACTTCGGGCATGCCGGCAAAGAATTCGAGCACTATGTCCGGTCTGTCGGAGGATACGAGGAAGTCAATGTCTCCAATGGTCTCCCTCATCCTGCGCACGGATCCGGCCGCAACAGCGTTTCTTACGCCGTCAAGCCGCTGAAGACGTGATTCAATCTCTTTTACAAGGGGGTAGACCTCGCCTAGAATTCTCCTGCCCTTGCCTTTCCGGAAGAACTCGATCCTCTTTACAATATCCTTTTGCTTGCGTTCCGTAAATCCGGGGACAGACCCGAGCCTGCCCTCCTTGGCGGCGCGCTCTAGTCCCGCAAGGTCGGTAATCTGCAGTTTTTCAAACAAAAGCTTGATCGTCTTGGGCCCAAGACCTTCGATCCCCCGAAGTTCGGCGGCATTTACAGGGATTTTTTTTCTGAGCTCGTCGAGCTGGCTTATCCTGCCATCTCTGATGAACTGCTCCACATTGGCGGCGATGGCCTTGCCCACCGACGGGATCTCTAACAGCGCCCCGCTGCCTCCCTTTTCATACAATTCGGCGACGTCCCCTCCTAGATTCTCAACAGCGTCGGCAGCCCTGTAGTACGCCCTTGCCCGGAACTGGGAGTTCTCGCCGCTTTCAAGCTCTGTAAAGAACCCGAGCTCTCGCAGGGCGTCTGCTACCGCGGCATTCTTTGCCAACCTACCACTTCAAGTCTTGGCTCGCTCTTAACATTTATCAGGATCGTCCGCGCTAGTTAACATGCACTATAACGGGAGCGGTGATGATGACGGCTTTCTAGCTCTGAGCCGTTCCTGCACTTTTCATGAATTTGGAGGGGGCTGGAAATATCGCAAAGCGACTCTTTCCAAGCCGGAATCTGTGAGCTCGGATGCTCTACAACTGATTCTAGATTCCATCAACTCTGCTTTTGAATAATACAAAGCGCATGTGACCGGTAATTGCCGCCTTTTAGCAGCGTTAATCACCAAACGGCCCATAATCACATCTGCAATGGAAATCTTTGAGTCAGTTGCATGGATAGCCCTGGGATTCGTGCCTACCCTGGCTGCCATGGAAACCGCCTGGAGAATAGGAAGGCGCAGGCTCATCGCGGTGGAGGTCGGCATCCGCCGATGATGCCTGACATGTATTACGCCATCGGGATTGCAGCCATAGTCGCAGCTGCGGGTATCGTGGGAGTGCGGGTAATCCGCGATGAGGCATCGCTTCGCAAAAAGCGAGTCATTGCCGCGAAATTCTGACGGCAGACATCGCCGGATTTTGCAAAACGGCAAAACTTTGTTGACCGCAAGTACCTACCCTACTTGCGCGGAAATATGCTGATGCAGGTTTTCGAAATCCACAAGTACAGGGGCGACGAGTTCATGTACATTGTTGCCAGGACCAACAAGCACTCTGAAGAGTATGTGAGGGCGGACGTAGAAAGGATGAACAACATGCTCACGCCCGAGATGAAGACCGAGGGGACCCGCTACGCCTTTGCGCTGGGGACCATAGAAAGCATTAACAGGCGGACGGGCGAGCGAGGCCGGAAAAAAGGACGAAACTCTGAAGAGCAGGTCAACCTTCTGTCCTAGTCTTCACACAACTTTTATAGCAATTGCGACCGAGCATGCCTGATGCAGCGGCCGGACTGGGACACTTATTTCATGCTTCAGGCCGAGATAGCCAAGCTCAGGTCCAACTGCCTGACCCGGCACATCGGCGCGGTCATTGTCAAGGAAAACAGGCAAATTGCAACCGGTTACAACGGGACTCCACCGGGGATAAAGAACTGCTTTGAAGGGGGCTGCCCCCGGTGCATGGCCCGCGCCAGGGGCGAAGTAAAGTCCGGCGAGGGGTTGGACAGGTGCCTTTGCACCCACGCGGAGGCAAACGCGATAATGCAGTGCGCCCTTTTCGGAAATGCAGGCAGCACTCGGGGCGCCACGCTGTATTCGACATTTGCGCCGTGCATAGAATGCAGCAAGATGGCGATCAGCGTCGGAATCAAGAGGATAGTTGTCGTAGCGGATTACCCGGAAGACGGAACGCAGCTATTGAGGGACGCCAAGATAGACCTTGTCAAGCTAAACCCGGATCTTCTCAAGCCGTGGCTTTCTGTCATACCGGCCGACCCCGAGTCCTCGGCAGAGGCCGTGAGCAGCTAGATGGATGTCCACATCACACAGTTCAACGTCCAGCTATACTTTCGCAAGCCGGTTCTGGACACCGAAAGGCTGAGAAATGCCTTCAGCGAGTCCGACGGCTTTACAGCTTCCGCGGCCTCAGGGGGAGGCCAGCATCCCATGCAAGGCACAGCCTCGTTCTTCAGACAGGGCTTTAGAATTGCACCCGTCCAGTCAAACGCGCTGCCGTTCAGAATCCTCCAGGTGATGACCTACCCGAACGCAGTGAAGGAGCCTGAAACTGAAACCCTGGCATGCCTGCAGTATGTTGCCGGCGCGCTGCGGGAGCACCTTGGGCTGGAGCTCGGATCCGAGATCTATGCCGTAAGGGTGGTCTACCACTCGATAGTCACGGGCAGCCGTGATGTGCAGAGGATGCTCTCAAGGTTAGGCAGGATTGATACCATACCGTCCATCGCCGGCAGGTTCGTGGGCCACAAGAACCCGATGGATGCGATTCAGCTAACCTCGAAAACCGGAGGCGAGCTTGAACACGATTCATGGAGCGACATGCGGATAAGCCAGTTCGACACAAATTCGTACGTAGTAACCATATTCAATGAAACGTCGTCGCTTGATGGAGCGACCCGGTTCATCAGCGGGGTAAAGCAGTTCGTTGCGACCATGATGCAGGA
>DATEEE010000142.1:0-6216 GCA_035281285.1 Nitrososphaera sp. | reverse complement strand
TAGGGGTGCCCCACTGCCCGCACTGCGGCCGCAAGATAGCCAGCCAGTCGGCTGACTCGATCACCGAGTCGGTGGTCAAGACCTGCGGCGGCAAGAGCGCGATGATCCTGGCTCCTGTTGTGCAGGCAAAGAAAGGGACGTATGAAAAGTTGTTCGACGAGCTAAAGCAGGAGGGCTTTTCAAGAATCCGCCTTGACGGCGAGCTGACCAAGTTGGACGAGGACGAGAAGCGACAGTACCCCAGGCTCGACAAGCAGAAAAAGCATACCATCGAAGTTGTGGTTGACCGGCTTACTCCGACTCTGGAGGACAAGAGCAGGCTTTTTGACTCCATCCAGTCCGCCTTGAAAGTCGGTAACGGGATCGTGGTGATTTCTGTCGACGGGAGAGACGCTATGTACTCTCAGCGAAACGCCTGCCCCCATTGCAACTTGTCGATAGGAGACCTAGAGCCACGGACGTTTTCTTTTAACTCTCCGTTTGGCGCATGCAGGGAGTGCAACGGACTTGGGATTCGGACAGAGTTTGACCCGGACCTGATCATCCCCGACAGATCAAAGAGCATACTTGATGGCGCGATTCTGCCTTGGACCGGACACTTTGCGACCTTCAGGTCCGCAATGCTTCGCGACGTCGGGAAGGCGTTTGGGTTCAACCTGTCTACTCCGATTTCAGGCATGAGCCAAAAACAGCTAGACGTGATCTTGCACGGCACGGACCAGAGCATCCACTACAAGTACGAGTCGCGATATTCGGACAGCAGGTGGGAGTACAGGGGCAGGTTTGAAGGCGTAATCCCCAACCTTGAGCGGACTTTCCGCGAAACTGAGTCAGATTCAAAGCGCGAAGCTCTGATGCAGTTCATGAGGGAAAGGCCATGCGAGTCATGTGGCGGCAGGAGGCTGCGCGCAGAGGCCCTTGCGGTAAAGATTTCCAGCAAGTCAATAATGGACGTTTGCGACCTGTCCATTGACGGGTGTTACGAATTTTTCCAGTCAGTCCCACTTACAGAAACAGAGCGATATATCGCAAGGACAATTCTGAAGGAAATCATATCACGGCTAGAGTTTCTGCGAAATGTCGGCCTCAATTACCTGACGCTGAACAGGATGACTGCAACGCTTTCGGGAGGCGAATCGCAGAGGATTAGGCTTGCCACCCAGATCGGCTCGAACCTGACTGGTGTGCTCTACGTGCTCGACGAGCCCACCATCGGCCTGCACCAGAGGGATAACGACAGGCTGATCGGAACGCTCAAGCGCCTACGCGACTTGGGCAACACGCTGCTGGTGGTAGAACACGATGAAGAAGTAATCAGAAATTCCGACTGGATTATCGACATCGGGCCTGGTGCCGGAGTTCATGGCGGAAAAGTTGTCGCCAGCGGCGACCTGGACAGCATAATGGGATGCGCGGATTCGATAACTGGAAGCTACCTCCGTGGGGACCAGGTAGTTGCGTACCACCACCAGCGGCGCAAGGCTAACTCGTGGCTGACCGTCCTCGGAGCAAAAGAGAACAATCTAAAGTCCATAGACGTAAAGTTCCCGCTTGGCTGCATGACTGTCGTGACCGGTGTCTCGGGCTCGGGCAAGTCGACGCTTGTAAATGACATCATGTTCCGCTCGCTTTCTTCTAGTCTTCACGGCGCGAAGGAGCGACCGGGGAGGCACGACAGGATAGCTGGCCTCAGCGAGATCGACAAGGTCATCGGAATAGACCAGTCGCCAATAGGAAGGACACCCCGCTCAAACGCCGCGACCTATGTCAATGCGTTTACTCCCATCCGCGAAATATTTTCAAAGACGCCACGGGCACGGGAAATGGGTTACGGCCCGGGAAGATTTTCGTTCAATGTTTCTGAAGGCAGATGCGAGGCGTGCGAGGGAGGAGGAGTAAAGAAGATAGAAATGCAGTTCCTGCCGGATGTCTATGTGACCTGCGATGAATGCAAGGGCAGGCGCTACAACTCCGAAACGCTGTCAATCAAGTACAAGGGCAAGACCGTATCTGAAATCCTAGAAATGACGGTCGAGGAAGCGCTTGCGTTCTTTGAGAACATCAGCGCGATTACGAGAAAGCTGCAGACCCTGGCCGACGTCGGCCTCGGCTACCTCAGGCTCGGACAGCCGGCTACCACGCTTTCGGGCGGCGAAGCCCAGAGGATAAAGTTGGCCGCGGAGCTTTCGAGGCGTGATACCGGAAGGACTGTCTATATTCTTGATGAGCCGACGACTGGCCTGCATTTCGCGGACGTAAGCAAGTTGCTTAGCGTGCTAAAGCGGCTTGTGGACCTCGGCAACACGGTTATCGTAATCGAGCACAACCTGGACGTGATTGCTTCCGCCGACTGGATCGTAGACCTCGGGCCGGAAGGGGGACAAAGTGGCGGCAAAGTCGTGGCGGAAGGTACTCCGGAACAAGTTGCTGAGAACAAGTCGAGTTACACCGGAGCCTACTTGAAGAGCAAGCTGGCAGTGGGACAGAAGATTTTCGAAAGGAGCAGCGCGGCAAGACCATGAGCGCGGCCGGCCTTCTCAGGGAGAAGAGAATCCCAGAGCAGCCGGGCGTATACCTGATGAAGGACGGTGCCGGCGGGATAATCTACATTGGCAAGGCGCGAAACCTTCACAAGCGCGTCGCATCTTACTTCGTTCGAAAACGGCCCGGAGCCGAGTGGAAGACGGAAAGGCTCGTGAGCAGGATCAAGGACATTGATTTTGTCGTGACGGACAACGAGATCGAGGCATTCCTGCTCGAGTCCAACCTGATAAAGAGGTACCGACCGGTCTTTAACATAGAACTAAAGGATCAGCAACGGTATACTTACTTGAAAGTCACTAACGAGCCTTTTCCCAGGCTGCTGGTGGCGCGCCGAAACAGGGCTGGCGAATTCATCGGGCCGAAGGGCAGGGTCTACGGTCCGTTCGTCCGGGGCAGCTCGAAGTATCTGACTGTCGGCCTCTTGAGAAAGCTGTTCAAGATCAGAATCTGCAACCGGCTGCCGAATAAGCCTTGCCTGCAGTATTTCATCAAGAACTGCGACGCTCCCTGCATCCAGATGGTATCGCAGGAAAGGTACATGGCGGGCGTGACTTCCTTGCAGGAAATACTTGAAGGCCGGCGCAGCGTTGACGCGTTTGTCGAAGAGATGCAAAAAGAGATGAGGCATGCGTCTGACATCGGGGACTATGAAAGGGCAAAGGAAATTCGCGACACTCTCCACAGACTCGGCAACCTTCGCGTCAGGCAGAAAATGGAAAGGGCAGATAGCAAGGCACCCGACGAGGAATACGTCGGGATTCTAAAGGACGCCTCCAAAGGCGTCGCGCACGTGATGTCGCTGCGGCGCACGCGTGGGGTTATCTGCGACAGAAAGACGTTTGACTTTGAGCTGGTCGGCGACAACTCCCTGTCCACATTCCTTCTGCAGTACTATTCATCGGTTCCTTCCATACCCCGGTACGTCTTTGTAAACGAACGTCTTGAGGAAAGGGATTTGCTGGAAAAGTCCCTGGAACGAATAGCTGGCCACAGGGTCAGCATTGCAACCCTGACTGAAAAGAAATCCGGGCAAAAGAGTGAAATGATGGCCCTTATCAGGCGCAACCTCGAACTTTACATGGAAAAGGGACACGACCCCGCTGTCGTCGAATTAAAGAACGCGATAGGCCTCGGCGTGATGCCCCACATTATGGATTGCTTTGATGTGTCGAACCTCGGTTCCGACATTGCAGTCGGAGCTAGTTGCAGGTTCGTAGACGGTAGGCCAGACAAGTCCTCCTACAGGAAATTCAGGATCAAATTTGTCAAAGGCCAGAACGACTTTGCGATGATCGGAGAGCTGGTAAGGCGCAGGTATTCAAGCGCTGACCGGTTGCCCGACCTGGTTGTGGTTGACGGCGGGATTGGTCAGCTACGAGCCGCGCACGCGTCCCTGAGGAGCATTGGCATTAACGACCTCACCTGCATTGGCCTGGCAAAGGAGAATGAGGAGGTCTATGTTCAAGGGGCTCTGCAGCCCATAAGACTCCCGAAAAGCAACGCGGGGCTCAAGCTGCTTCAGAGAATAAGGGATGAGGCGCACAGGTTCGGCCTTGCGTACAACATAAACCTCAGACGGTCGGATTAAGCCCTATTCCACTTTTACAGTTTCCCGCCGCTGTCCCCTCTTGATTTCCTGCTCAGTTAGCTCTATGTATTTTGCAATCGCAGTTTCGGCGGACTGCACAGCCACCTGTGCCATCCGGGCAATCGAAACTGAAGCCATGAGGCCCATCTCAAATGATGCCCTCGCCGCGACAAAGGGAAATGCCAGCATTTCGGACGGCATGAACGGGTTGGCGGTTTTTCTTTCGCTCATACCCATACCCTACAGACATGCACCGACATAAACTTTGACGGCCCTGAAAAACTAAAAAACAAGATACGACCGTATAGGTTCCGAGCCAGGATGAATACCGAGTCCGACGGCCACTCTGTTCATTTTTCGCATTACGCCGCCAAGCTGGAGAGGCACCTCCTTAACCACGGGATTTCCTGCCATGACGCCGATCTTATCATCGAGGAAAGTTCGGTGCTGTATTTCGAAAGGCTCAGGGGAGACGAGGGTAGCCTCTTCAGGTTCCTCAGGAAGAAGGAACCCAGCGAATTATTCGTCGAGTCCGCGTGCAAGGCGATAAAAAAGCTCTTGCCCGGGGCCCAGAGCTCGTACGGTGCCCGGAGGCAAATCGAGCAGTGCATTCGCCGATCTTAACAAGATAATAATAGCTGTGATGACTGTGTAATCCTATATTGATAGTAGGAATTCCGAGGGAACTAAAGGAATATGAGAACAGGGTTTCCCTCACCCCACGGTCCGTTTCGTCCCTGGTGATGTCTGGAGCGAAGGTCGTGGTGGAATCGCACGCCGGGGAGCGGAGCGGCTTTACTGACGACGATTACATTGCGGCCGGCGCCACCATTGCGGGTAGCGCTAAGGAGCTTTATTCCAGTTGCGACTTGATCGTAAAGGTAAAGGAAATCCAGGTGAGCAAAGGCGAAAACGCTCTGATAAGGCCCGGCCAGACCATTTTTGCTTTCAACCATTTTGAATCAAGCAAAGAGCTTGCGATTGCGGCGCTCAATTCAAAAGCCACCTTCGTTTCATTTGAAAAAGTTGTTGACGAGCAGGGCCAGATGCCGCTCTTGCTTCCGATGAGCAAGATAGCCGGGACCATCGCCGGACTCTGGGCCGGGTACATACACAACTTTGCATTCAAGCACGACAGGTCTGTCAGGCTCAAAGCGGGCTCAGAAGTCGTGCGGTCCAAGATCATTGAAAGTTTCGATCATATCATGACCGGCCAAGGGGCGATTAACGGTGAGCTCAAAAGAACGCTGTCGATCCAGGACAAGATGACGGTTGTGTTTGGCGGGGGGACAGTCGGGGAGATGGTGGCAAGGGTCTGCTCGTCCCTTGGTGCCAAGTTGATCATCGTTGAGAAGCGCGAATCTCGCAGAAAGTACCTCCAGGAACTCAACCTTCCAAAATCCTCCATTGTCGCGTCTGCCGACAAGGACATGGTGCGCGGAGCTCATGTCGTTATTGGCGCCACATACGATAAGGAAAAGGCAGACAGGGTAATTGACGAGCAGACTTTGAAGGAGTCATCAGAGGTGAGAAAAAAGATACTGATTGATGTATCCGTGGATCAAGGGGGCAATTTCCCATACATCTCGCCGGACGGCAAGTATGCGCCAGAAAGCGTGGGCACGATCATGAACCCCGCGCAGGTGGACTATTTCGGCAATGTGTTTGTCCGCGTGCCCAATATCCCTTCCCTGGTCCCCCGGTACGCGTCAGCAGCACTTTCCGCAATTCTGACTGAATACGTGAAGGACTTTGCGAATAATGTCTCGAACCACAACATCGCCAACGCGGTGAGCATCAGGAACGGCAAGGTAGTAGACGGAGCGATCCAGAAAGCACACAACCTAAGATAGTTACAACCAGCAGACGAAAAGAGAGTGGGCCGAAATACATTGTCTATCGTTCCCGTCCTTGCAGGTCTCCAAAATCAATCTGCAAGTTACTGGCGCGCAACCCAACAGTTTGTTTTTATGGGGTAGTATAGACTGTATTGCGATGGCCGAGATCAACATATTCAAATGCGACGTATGTGGGAGAGAATTTGAGCTCAATTATCAGCTGGAAATGCATGCAGAATTTGTTCA
>DATEEE010000141.1:0-2078 GCA_035281285.1 Nitrososphaera sp. | reverse complement strand
GACTGTTATTGCGAAAAAATTCACTAAATGCATGTCAGATCCGCGATACTTCATAGGTTTATTAACCCCTGCCCTGATCGTAATGATGGTTCCAGAAATGGGAAGGATCGACGACCTCGACGTAAAGATTCTCAGCGAACTTGCAAAGGACGCGAGCATTTCTGTGCCGCGGCTGTCCAAAAAAATTAACGTGAATTCCTCGGTCGTCTACAGCAGGATAAAGCGCCTAGTAAAGCGTGGGCTGATAAAAAAGTTCACCATAGTCATCAATGACGAAGCGTTGGGCTTTAGCGTCAAAGCGCTCACCGGAATTAACATGGACTCAAAGCTCCGTGACAATGTCCTTAATGAATTATTCAAGATCCCTGAAGTGAGAGAGGTGGCGGAGGTGACCGGCAGGTTCGACGTTCTGGTGACCATGACTTCCCGATCGCTTGACGAAATGCACCAGCTAATATCGGAAAAGGTGGGCAGGATCGAAGGAGTCCAAAAGACAGAGACTTTCATAGAAATGCGGAAGACCACCCGCGAATTGGCATATCCCACGTCAATCGCCAAGTAAGCTTATAATATCAATCAGTTTCACTTACTTCGAACGCTGGATCTTGACGATACCACACCAGATAACGGTCGGGAGCAGATTCAAGAATTATTACGAACTTACAAAACCGAAAATCTGGTACCTTCTTGTATTTACGGCCTTTGGCGCAGCGCTCACCGCCTCATTTCTGTTTGACATCCCGATAACGCCCCTTACCTGGTTTCTGCTCATTGGCGGCGTGGCCGCCGGATCGGCAGCCGCTGACACTCTTACAGGTTACAACGACCGCGACATTGACGCCATAATGGAAAGGACAAAGGGCAGGCCTATCCCTTCGGGCAGGATTTCTCCTGCAAACGCGCTCCGATTCGGCCTTGTGTTAGCGGCGATCTCGCTTGCATGCGCCTGGTTCATCAACCCGTGGGCTTTCGGTCTGATGGCTTTTGGGCTTTTTGACAACATCATCGTCTACAGCAAGTGGCTGAAGCGGAGAAGTCAGTCAAACATCATTCTTGGCGGATTTTCCGGCGGCGCCCCGGCGCTGATAGGCTACGTCGCAGTCACGACCCAGAACATAGAGATAGGGCTCGTGATGGCGGGACTTGTTTTCCTGTGGATCCCGACTCACATCTGGAGCCTTGCACTTCACGTAAAGAAGGACTACACAAAGGCCAAGGTGCCAATGCTCCCCGTAGTGGCTAGCGAGCGATCGGCGGTCAGGGTAATCGCGGGCACGACCCTAATGATGGTCTTGTTCAGCGTTCTTCCATTTTTCTTTGGCCAGTTCGGATTGATCTACCTGGCCACTGCCAGCGTCTTTGGCGCAGTCATGATCGCGATGTCTGTCTGGCTGCTTGCCCGGCCCAGCGAAAGGGCGTCGTGGACGGTGTTCAAGTTTTCTAGCCCGTACTTGACGGCTCTATTCATTGCCTTCATGGTCGACGCTTTTTTCAAGTAGCTTCTCGCATTCATAGATCACGCGGGCTATCACCACGTGCGCCTCGAGGCCCGAAGGATATATGGAATAAGTGGGGCCCAGCTGCCTGGTCGTGCTCTCGGAGAAATGTCCTTTTGGAAAGCCTCCTACTATCAGCGCACACTCGTCGACACTGCCAATGATCTTCGCCACTTGTTCGGCGGTGCTCGTCACTCCGGTGGTTGAAAGCCCGACGACTTTTTCCGGCTCAATGCTTTCGATGAGGCTCCTGAACGATCCCTCGGCGATTTCCATAAGAACTCCGCCTTCCTCGCTCTTTACTACCCCTTCGTTAAACAGCTTCACCATTAGTCCCTCAAACCGAAAGTATGACTTTGGTATCCGCAGGTTATCAGAAATTGCGATAATCTTGTCGCCGGCAGTGTGCACGTAGACCTTCATTTTTCGCTCGATAAACAGCGGCGTTGAAAGCGCCTCCATTAGCGCAAAGTGGACGATGTCCGGCCTTCCCCTCTTTGCAGAATTCCGCAGCCTCCCCATTGCAGAATAGTGATAGCTCTTGTCGAGTAGGATCTGCGAAGGGCTGACCCCGAGCCGCTG
>DATEEE010000140.1:0-2928 GCA_035281285.1 Nitrososphaera sp. | reverse complement strand
ACATCCCCAACCACAACATTGCCAACGCGGTGAGCATCAGGAACGGCAAGGTGGTTGACGGTGCAATCCAGAAAGCACACAACCTAAGATAGTTAGCACCAGCAGGCGAAAAGAGAGCGGGCCGAAGGGACATTATCTATCGTTCCCGTCCTTGCCGGTCCTCAAAATCAATCTGCAAGTTATTAGCGCGCAACCCAACAGTTTGTTTTTATGGGGTAGCATAGACTGTATTGCGATGGCCGAGATCAACATATTCAAATGCGACGTATGTGGGAGAGAATTTGAGCTCAATTATCAGCTGGAAATGCATGCAGAATTTGTTCACAATTCTGGTAGCACTTACAAGTGCGAGATATGTGGTCAAGAGTTCGGTCTGAAAGAACAGTTGGAAATGCACTCAACCAAGTATGCCCACGATCCGAGTGATAAATCCAAAAATGACTGGAGAGGCAGCAAGCCAGCGGAACCGGCGCGAAAGTTATACTGATTTAGTAACTCTAGTCTGGTAACCTGCGCGTCTGACGCACGAAAGCCTTGGTAGGATGGATAGTTTAGCTGCAAAGCGGCAATGCGCTCGCAGCTCCAATCAGCATCTCGCTGTAACTGGACGATTGCCATTGAAGTAACATGATGAAAATGGACATGATTTGAAACGGGTTTGTCCTAAAAAGAGAGTGGGGCCGAAGGGATTTGTTCTGACGCGGCACGCACCGCAGCCAATTGAACCCTTGACCCACGGGTGTCTTCCTTCTAACTAGCCCATCATGTTAGATCTGGAGCCCGTTGCGATGCCTGGCTTCGCTACGACCCCACCTGTCTGGCATCGTATTTTGGATAGCAGGATGATATCCGTATAAGTCTTGCGAGGATAGCAATTTGGAAACAGAGATTCGATGTGTTGCAGGCAATATCGATTTGTAGTTTTGGATAATCAGTTTTCGGCTGACGCTAGCTTTTTTTGGGCGTATCTGAACTTGTCCAACTTGATCAGTTCGTGGAAAGAACCGAACTTTGAAGGATCTGATCTGTCAAGGGCTGAGGATTCCTCGTCCGCGTCGTTATTGTATTGCTTTATTATCCGGTACGTAGTCGACCGCTGCGCGGGGATTCTCCCTGCCGACCTGATAAGCTGCCTTATCTCTTGCGGCCGCATTAGCTGGCCGTGCTGAGATCCCGCCGCCGTCGAAATACTTTCGTTAATGAGCGTGCCTCCAAAGTCATTGGCGCCTGCTCCGAGCAGTATCTGGGACATCCTTGCCCCCTCCTTCACCCAAGAGACCTGCAGGTTTGGAATGTGGTTGTTGAGCATTATCCTCGATACCGCGTGCATCTTTACCACTTCGACGCCATCCGCCCCGGGCCGCAGGTCAGAGACTGTCTGCCGGTTGTACATGGGAGCCTCTGTGTGCACGAAACTCAGCGGCACGAATTCTGTAAATCCGCCGGTCTCCTTCTGGATTTCACGAATCAAGTCAATGTGTTCCGCCTTCTGCCTAGAGGTCTCGCGGTGACCGTACATGATTGTTGAAGTGGTTGGGATATTTGCCCTGTGCGCGAGTTTGATTATGTGGACCCAATCCTTAACAGAAATCCTTCCCGGGGAGATTATATCGCGCAGGTGCTGGTCCAAAATTTCTGCCGCAGTCCCCGGCAGGCTTCCTACTCCGGCTTCCTTGAGCATTCCTACGTACTGCTCGACAGGCGTTTCGGACCTGACAGCGCCGTAAAGGACCTCTTCCGGCGAGAACGCGTGGATGTGGATGTCAGGCAGTTCTTTTTTCACGGCCCTGCAAATGTCAACGTATAGGTTTCCGTCCATTTTTGGCGGCAGGCCTGCTTGGATGCAGACCTCCGTTGCCCCCAGGTCCGAAGCCTCCCTGGCCCGTCTAACTATTTCCTCGGTGGGAAGAAAGTATCCTTCCTCTTCTCTAAAATCGCGGCTGAAGGCGCAAAAACCGCACTGCTTGATGCAGACGTTGGTAAAGTTGATGTTTCTGTTGACGACGTAGGTGACGGCGTCGCCCACCGTACGCCGGCGTAGCTCGTCGGCTACAAGCACGGTGAGATGCATTTCAAGGCCTGTGCAGTCAAACAGCTCAACTGCCTGATCGGACGTAATGTCCTTTCCGTCAAGAGCCCTGTCAAGCGCTGACGAAACTACAGGGTCGGCCCTCTTCAACACAGATTCAATGTTCGGCATAGTAGCCCTCCTTTACGAGCCCCGTTTCGTCAGCGAGCAATTTTATGGATTGCTTGATGCGTTCCGACGTAATAAATCGATCCTTAATGAACTCTGGGTACACCGGCAGCCGGGCACGCAAACGAAATCCCCTTCCCTCGGTTACCTTCTTTACCGACGGTATGCTCGGCCAAGGAAATTCAGGGTTGACGTGATCGATTGTGACCGGAGAAATGCCTCCCCAGTCGTTGATTCCCGCGTCGAGATAGGCGCCATAAACCTCCGGGTTCAGGTTTGGCGGCACTTGCACGTTCATGTCGGGCAGGATTATCCTCGCCATTGCCACAGTCCGCAAAAAGTAGTCATGCTGCGGAGGCAAAGTTCTTTCCATCTCCGTTCCGGGCTTTGGCGAAAAGTTCTGCATTATTACTTCCTGGATGTTCCCGTATTTTTCGTGGATAGCTTTTATTGCAAAAAGCGAATCCACCACCTCCTGCGGAGTTTCGCCGATGCCAATCAAGAGTCCCGTCGTCATCGGAATCTGCAATTCGCCCGCACTTTCGAGAGTCTTCACCCTGACCTTCGGGTTCTTGCTCGGTGCATCTTCGTGCGGCATGCCCGGTCCCATGAGCCTTTCGCTAGCCGACTCGAGCATGACACCAAGGCTTGCGTTTGTCTCCTTGAGCAATGACATTTCCTTCTTGGTAAGGCTGCCCGCATTTGTGTGAGGCATCAGACCGGTTTTTTCA
>DATEEE010000139.1:0-8387 GCA_035281285.1 Nitrososphaera sp. | reverse complement strand
TCGCAGGACGTCCGCTATTTCTGACTTTGCGATTATCATTTTGCCGATGTCTTCGTGGCTGGTCTTCAATCGATACTCCAACACCTCTTCGAAGAGGTGGGAGAAAGGCCCGTGTCCGATATCGTGAAGCAGCGCGGCCAGGCGGAGGTCCTGGACGACCTCTGGGTTGTCTATGTAACCCTTCAGGAGAAGGGACTCTGCGGCCAGGCCGGCAACGTGCATCGCCCCGAGCGAATGCTCAAAGCGAGAATGCTGCGCGCTAGGGTAGACTAGGTGGGCGCCGGCAAGCTGTCGTATCCTCCGGAGCCGCTGGAAGGTCGGGGTATCAATGATTTCCTTTTCGACCTGCGAGAACCGGATCGACTTGTGCACTGGGTCGGTAATCTCGCCTGCAAAGTCCATACCTGTCATGATTGCAGGACACATCTTAAACTTTGAGCTCTTTTTTCACGATCTTTAGTATTTCTTGGTGAACGTAGTCCTTGTTCTTTGAGCCGTCAAGTACCTTCCATCTGAACTTTCTGGCAAACTTTGTATAGTTCTTGTAGGCCGCTGCAGCAAGCTTTGGATCTGATTCGAATGAGTCCTGAACGTCGGCTCTCTTTCCAGAAGTAGCGGGGTTCACCAGAAGCACAATGACCAGATCTTCCTTTGGCAGCCCCTTGTCCAGCCGCATTAGCCATGCCGGGTCCATCCCGTTGGCTGCTCCGTAAGCAAGGTTTGACTGCCAATACCTGTTCATGACCACAATGGTCCCGTTCGCAAGCATGCTTTCTATTTCCTTTTTCTTCTCCCACCTGTTGGCCGAGAAAAGCAAGTGCTTGGCTTCTGACGGGTATTCACGCCGGCCGTCCAGGAATGCGCGGATTTCTGTGCCGATGGGCGTATTGTAGTCAGGAAAGTCGATAACAACGCAGACCTTTCCTTGATTTTTCAATGCTTCGAGAAGCATTCTCGACTGGGTGGTCTTGCCAGCCTTGTCAGTACCTTCTAGGACAACTATTTTTCCCCGCGCCGTGGCCACCGCCATAGGTCAAGAATGGATCAATAAAAAGATGTTGAGCAAAATTTGGCAGGAAGGATGCAAAGTTCGATTTTACACGGCAGGCGTGCAGGGAATTTATTACTACAGACCAACATATTAAAATAATAACAGTCGTTTTAACTAGCATTCTTGGGGGATATGGCTGAGTGAAGGACGGCAAGACGACCATCGCCATATTTGATACCTTCAAAACCCGGAGGAACAAGTTTACCGGGGAGGCAAAGCGCCAGCGCGGAATTATCGCGCACCTTGCCATGGAACAGAACCCCGACCTCAGGACAAGGACGTCAATCGCGCACGCAATTGCAAGGCAGCACGGCATCCTGTGGCAGAACATCTACTCGGGGATCTTCCGCGACCTGGACGAAGTGCTGATCCCCGCAGGTGTCGTGAAGGAAGGCGGGCGGCTACCGCTCCGCCGGGGGCCTAAGGCGCTCCAGCTTGAAGGAGTCCCGTACTACGAACTAACTGACTCGGGAATGCTGGTTGCGTCTTCAATAGAGGAACTCGGCGAGAAAAGGCTGGACATTCTGCGCACGTACGTCTCTTCTCTTCCAGAAGGCGACTCTGGTTCGAGGGCGATGCGGGAAGGAATGCTGTTCCTGATTCAGGTGGCTCCCGCATTCGTGTCCAAGATCATAAACGAATACATTTATTCTTACAGCACGGGCGCTATCGACAACATCGCGCCGCTCGACGCGAAAAAGCTCAGGTCCGTGATCTCAAAGCACGTAGCGGTCGAAAAAGAGCTAGTGGAGGCCGTGATATCGATGAAGGACGGACAGAGAGAAATCGTGAGCAACTTTTTCAAGACGCTGACCTAGCGTCCTTCGTGCCCACATTGCGAGCAGCGGTACTTTTTCTGCTTGCCCTTGCAACCCTCACACCGCCAGATCCGGGCATTTTTGCACTTTGGACACGAAAAACTTTCTGACAACTCGCCCGGAGTCACGTCTTTTCCGCATGCGTTGCAGCTTGGCATGTCGTACGACCCGGCATACATAATTGCATGATATCGCCGCGGGAACTATTTTTACTTTTGTTGACTCGCAATAAGAGACGGAAACGAAAGGATTTATACTAATTTGGTGAAATTACGCGGCATGGGCATTGGAAGATACATGGCAAAGGAACTGGCAAAAGAACTGGACAACCGGTCAAGGGAGTTCTACGAGTTTGTGATGCCAGCGATTGACATGGTCGAAGACGGCAATGAACTGGTCGTTGTCATTGACATGCCGGGTTTTGCAAAAAAAGACATTAGCCTGCGGATAACCAACAACATTCTCTCAGTGAACGCAAAGCGGGAGCAGGAAGATTCGCTGGGAACGGTATACTACAGGCACAGACCTGTCAGGCTCGACAAGAAAGTGATCCTCCCGCTGACAGTCAAAGAAGAAGAAAAAGTAGTCGGAAAGGCAACGTACGAAAACGGAGTCGTCACGCTCCGGATACCGATACCCAAGTCGACCAACATCCCAATCGCGTGATCAGGCCTTGACCGCCTCGCGGGCCAGTCGTTAGCAACGATCCGGTGCTAGACTTCGGGAGCGTCAGGCCACATCATTCTGCGCATATCCTTCCCAACCTTTTCGATTTGGTGGCCTTCGATGTCCTTCATGTATCGCGAAAACGAATTTTTGCCCTCCTTCTTGTACTTGCTGACCCACTCTTCCGCAAATTCGCCTGACTGAATTTCGTTCAGGACTTGCTTCATCTTTGCCTTGGACTCCTTGTCCACGACGCGTGGTCCACGGGTAAGGCCGCCGTAGCGAGCGGTCTCGCTCACCCTGTTGTACATGCCGGAGATGCCGTACTTTTGTACAAGGTCAACTATGAGTTTCAGCTCATGAAGGCACTCGAAATAGGCGACTTCCGGCTGGTACCCTGCCTCCACGAGTGTCTCAAACGCGTTCATCATGAGGGCATGTGCGCCTCCGCAAAGGTCGACCTGCTCACCGAACCAATCAGTCTCGACTTCTTCTTTGAACGTGGTCTGGATGACCCCCGGTCTTGTGCTGCCGATCGCCTTTGCCATTGCGAGCGCCCTGTCAAGCGCCTTGCCCGTGTGATCCTGGTAAACTGCAACAAGGGACGGGGTACCGAAACCTTCCAGGAAAAGTTCCCTGACGCGCTGGCCGGGACCTTTTGGGGCTACCATTATCACGTCCACGTTCTTTGGAGGGACGATCCATTTCCAGTGAACTGCAGCAGCATGCGAAAAGCTCAGAGCCTTGCCTTCAGTCACGTGCTTTGAGATTTCTTTCTTGTAAGTATCTGCCTGTTCCATGTCAGGAATCAAAATGTGTATGATGTCGCCGGATTTTGCTGCTTCAGAAACTTCCATCACTTTGTGGCCTTCTGACTCTGCCTGCTTCCATGTCTTGCCACCCTTTCTCAGTCCAACTACTACGTTCAGGTCCGAGTCCTTCATGTTGGATGCCTGCGCGCGGCCCTGAATGCCGTAACCGATAACTGCAACAGTCTGCCCCTTTACTGGATCAATTTTTACCTGATTGTCAAGCCATCTCTTGGCGGCCATAAATTCTGACGAGGAGACGCATTATATTATTGCTTCCAGTGAGATTTGAGCTAGGTGCATTGAGAAGCTGGTACCTCGATACAAGCCATTTTGAGTGAGTGACCGTGGTGACACTAAACGCTGGGAGAGGTTTCCTACGTACACTAGTATTTATTGTCTAGCCAGAAACGTTCCACAGAATTGAGCAAGGCGATCACACTTCCCTTCTGGTCTAGCAGCGACACCAAAATACCAGAGCAAATTAACTCGCAGCTAGTCGGGACGTTTCCGGCCTTGGTCAGGGGCGAAGATGGAAAAGAAACTTGCGCGTTCTTTGTGCGGGCATTGTCTGAAGAGTTCCACGCCATGGTGAGTGGCGCTGCCAGATGCCTCGTAAAACCGCAGTTTGTGAAAACACCCCAGGGACCAATCGTAGTGGCATACTGCATGGCCTCCGGACAGTCAGGCACAGGCTCTGAACCATACATTTCTGAAATTTCTCTGTTTCCCAGGCTCGCAAGCATGCCGGGCCACAGGAGGATCTATGAAAGCCTCCTCGTTAGAAGTGACGTTTACTTTGTGGTATGCGACGAGAACGGTGATTGCCTGCTGAATTCAAACGCTCAGGTTTTGGACGAATGGAGGCGAGAACTAGCAGAGAAAGGAAAGGGATTTGACGAAGGCAAGCAGGTAACGGACGAGAAGACTGCCATCATGTCACTTTATTGGTACCAGGAGCGGTACAACCCTTCCAGCAAGATTTTTGAAATACGAAGCTAGCTACAGCGTCGGGTCTTCATTATATATGGCTACATTGGTTAGCAGCGCTGATGCGTCCGCGAATAGCTGCTGCACTTGCAGTTCTGCTGGTAGCGGCAGTCACGACCGGCGCGGCGTCCGGACAACCGTATGGATCAAGGCCCGCATACGTCTATGACTACGCGGAAATCATTAGCCCTGAATACGAAGACCGGCTTGACCTGTACGCTCGGCAGCTCGACGACGCAACCACCGCAGAAATAGTCGTGTACACAATACCGAGCTTTGTCGGTCACGGGATCTCAAAGGATGGCCAGGAGATTCAGGAGCGGGATATGCTTGCCAACTATATCTTTAACGAAGTCCCGCTGGACGGAGTAAAAGGAATAGGAAAAGCAGGCAAGAACAACGGGCTGCTCGTCCTGCTGTCACTGGAGAGGGACAGCGGCGGTGGCTCGATGCGGATAGAAGTCGGCAGGGGCCTCGAGGGCAACATTACCGATGGCACCGCGGGGCAGATCCTCGATTCCTTTCTGGTGCCGGCGCGCAGCGAATACGAGGAGACGGGGAACTCTACGGTATTTGGTAAGGCATTTCTCGACACCGTAACTTCTTTGGGGGCTCTGACAGGCTACGTAAGCGAGGACCCCGGGTTTGCGCCTCCCGTACTGGATGACGATTTTGGCGATGGATTTGAAGATGTTAGCGCGTTCTTGGACTATGCCATGCCCGGGATATTTATCGCGTTCATTGTAATAGCCATCATACTCTCCGTGATAGGGCGAAGGCGAGGCAAGCGTGGGTACGGCTCGAGCTACGGTGGATGGAGCGGAGGGTCAGGCGGTGGATCCGGCGGCGGAGGGGGAGGAGGTGGCGGCGGAGGCAGCTCTGGAGGTGGAGGTGCAGGACGATGAGGACTCCACAATTTTATATGACAGCAAGATCGGATAAGGGAAGGATCTAGTTGGCTCGCAAGCTGGCCGTTATTGGAGGAATTGCCGCAGCCGCAATTATTGCAATTGTAATCGGAGTGCTCTATTCCATGTACTTTTCAGGCTACAACGCCGCCCAGTCCAAGGACGAGAACGTAAAGAGGCTGGCCGCCGACGTTGACGTCCAGCTGCAGCGCAGGTATGACCTGATACCCAATCTTGTGGAATCGGTCAAGGGCTACATGCAGTTTGAGTCAGAGCTACTGCAGAACGTCACAAGGCTCCGGACCGACTGGCAGCGGGCGGAAACCGTCAACGAACGGGTCGAAACGAGCAACCAGATCGAAGAGGCATTGAGCAAAATCATATTGGTTTACGAATCATATCCCGTGCTGAAATCTGACGCGCAGGTGACGCGTCTAATGGACGAGCTGGCAGGGACTGAAAACCGCATCGCCGTGGCGAGGACCTACTACAACGACGGCGTCAGGGACTTTAACGTTCACCTCAGGACGTTTCCGAACAACGTCTTCAACGAGGGGGGATTTCTCGGTGCCAGCCCATGGGGCTTGGACCAGTACCCGCAGTATGAAGCAACCCCTGGTGCGCAGGATACGGTGCCCGAGGTCGACCTGACCAACTAGAGGAAGCCTGTCGACTGCAAGAGGTCACTGTCCCTCGTCCACCTTTTTCCAATGTCCGTCCTGTAGAACATGTTTGGGATCATTATGTTGGACACCCTGCTGTACGCCTGATTCCGCGCATCCTCCATGGTCTGGCCGGAACCGGTGATGACAAGCGAATAACCAGACCTTCCGGCTACCCTCCAATCGCTTTCGATCTTTTTGACTTCTCCAAGGTGGACCCCGTCGACGTTGTTTTTCTTGAACAGAATTGCCGCATCCTCCGAATACTTTTTGAATGTGCGCTCGTCGTTAAATGGAAAGGGAGGCACCGCCACCACAACTCCGATCTGGAAGCCCTTTTTCGTCCTAAGATCAAGTGATTCGCCTCCTGCAATGCCATGCAGGAACTTGCCCCACTCGCTCGTAACGCCTTCCATCTGTATCGAGATCGTGGGATAGCCGAATCTCGAAGTGAATTCGAGCGGATAAATTGACTTGCTGTTTGCGATACAATTGATGTCAATGTATCCGCAATACTTTGATTCGACCAGCCTGTCCTTTATTCTTCCAAGGGTGTGGTCGAATATCTTGTTCTTTTGCGTCCAAAGCATCGCAGTGTTACCGCACCAGCATGCCTTTTGGCCGCGTCTTACGTACATTATGTGATTGCGCACGGTTGCACAGTAGACAATTCCGTCATAATCAACGGTCGAAATATCGCCTTTCTCCACGCGGGCTGATTCGAGTCTGGAATCTTGCTGGAGCAAGGCCTGCTGAGCTCCGCGTCCTGACACCCCGGTCGAAATCTCAGCTATCTGTGTCGGTATCAGCGAGCCTGGCCGAAGTTCTTTAGCCTTTGTGAAACCAAAAACACGGTTGAGCTCTTTCGCAGGTGTTGGTGAGCATGAATACATGTTGTGGTCCGGTGTGACTGCTAGGTCGAGGCTTTCGTTCTCTATCCTGACCAGCTTTTTGTGGTGGGCATATCGAACCAGCAACTTAGGCCGGTGGTACTCGGCCACTAGCCCAGCAGGATTGAGGGTGCAAATCCTGTCCGAGTATCTTAAATCGCTGAAAAGCTTCCACCCGCTGTCGGTGAGTACTTCCGTCTCGTCATCATAGCACCCCATCTCGCCGGTGCTCGGGCCGATGTCGCCAGGGAAAAGCCGCTTATGCTCGAAATTGATATTGATTGGGCTAACAAAGTCGTTCCCGTTGAAGAATGCTCCTACGCCAACCTCTACTCCGGAGGCATACTTTTGGATCTGGAAAATCCTGATCTTCGAAGACCAGTTTTTCTTGTAGTGTGCAAGGACGCCAAGAACGTCATTCCCATCCTCTTCCTGGCCCACAAAAAGAAGCTCCTTTTCGTTCTGTGCCCTCCCACTTGGCTTTATGACGTACCTCTGCGGGTTTTCCTGGACGAACTTTATCGCATCATCAAAATTCGAAAAATTCCAGCTCGGGAGTATTGAGACGCCTGCCTTGGAAAGCTCCTGCTGGCCAAATTCTCGCTCGTTTTCAAGCCTGTCGGTGTACGAGCTCCCTCCGATCACTCTTTTTCCTTCGGCTCTAAGCTTGTCCGCCACCTTGCCGAAACCAATGTCATCAAATACAATAACGTCGGCCCAGTCTGTCAGGTCGTCCCACGAATTGACTTTTTCCACAAAGCCATCGCCAACATCTTTTTCGGTGTCGCTCTGAATGTAGAACTTCACTTCGTTGTTTTCCTGGCTGACCCTGTGGGCAAGATCCACGCTCAGTGCTTCAGGAGAAACGAAAAGAAATTTCATTTCAATTCATCGTCGCAGAATACCGCGAGTGCATTTCGCGTATAACCACAGAGATGTTTATAACATTTTTATTTTCAAATTAGATCGGACCGGCCGATCATTTAGATCCGGTGATCCCTACTTCTGCCATTAACAGGGAAACGCGATGTATTTTTTCTTACATGCTGGGACACATTTGACATTCCGTTTTTCAGAGCTTGGCGCTGACTCAGGCCTTTGAAAAGTCCCACGCAGAAAGGAATTTCGGGGAAATCTGAATAACAACCTCTGTCCCGCTGCGAGTATTGTCCATGAGTGTCTTTGCCAGAGGGTGCTCCAGCGTCCCGAGATATTTCATGTTTATCTTTTCCATGATCTCCAGGTTCTTCTTCGTGTCCTCGAGGATCCGTGCATTACCTTTTCCCTTCACGCCCTTGTACGGGAAATTCTCGTCGTCTATTGAAAAATAGATCTTGTCGGGGCTGTGGCGGATGTTATCTACTTTCCTTGACATCCTGTTCGTTCCAGTGTACAGGCTGGCTGACGCCGTGTCATAGAAGAACCAGACCGGATGGATGACTGGATGGCCCTGAGCATCCAGCGTTGCGAGCTGCATGTTGAGCTTGCGTCCCAGGAGGCCTATTACCTCTGTTTCGGTAACGTTTGACGGCATCCCCGGGATTGCCTGAATAATTTTCATATCATCTACACTTGGCAGTATGAATATAAAAA
>DATEEE010000138.1:0-3620 GCA_035281285.1 Nitrososphaera sp. | reverse complement strand
GGCGACCTCATAAGGAGGCCCTTCTTTGATTTCGTTGTAGCGCAGGACGGCGCAGAGATTTACCGCCAGCGCTTGCAGTCTGACCTCGGAACATTCGCACACACTTACACGTTTCAGCGTGCAGGGACCGTGACTTTTTCCGCGAGCAACATCAACGGCGAAGGAGAAAGTGTGGGCATGGATCTTGTTGTGCTTCAAGGGGTAGGAACGCCGCCACCGAGCGGAGAGGTTCCTCCAGAGCAGCCATCTGGCTGCCTTATAGCCACAGCTGCGTTTGGATCAGAGCTCTCGCCGCAGGTGCAGTACCTCAGAAACTTTCGAGAGAACTACATCTTGTCAACCGCAGCTGGGTCTGCGTTCATGAGCACTTTCAGTGCGGCCTACTACTCTTTCAGTCCGCAGGTGGCGGACTATGAGCGCGAGCAGCCCTGGCTTCAGACAGCTGTGAGGGCAGGGCTATACCCGCTCTTTGGCATTCTGATGGTTTCAGAAAAAGCGCACTTTGTCGCCGGCGGAGGAGAGTTCGGGGCTGTGGCTTCAGGTGCAGTGGCAAGTGTGTTGATTGGCGCGACGTACCTGTCGCCGGCGGGATTCGCGATTGCCAGGCGAGTTCCGGCGATCTGGATTGCGGCGTCAGCCGGCGCGGCCAGCGGATTCCTTCTGGTATCCATAGTTGTATTTCCTTTTCTGCTGCCCTCGACAACAGCCGCATTCGTCCTCGCACTTGCCGCGGCTTCAGCGCTTTGCGTTGGAATGCTGGTGCGGCGACTCCTCGCAATGCGCCGTCAAAGTTAGGTGGTAATCAAGCCCATCTTGCGGACCTTTGCCGCGATTTTAATTTCGCGAGAAATTCGGCGACCCATGCTCATAGGCTCGTCGTAAAGCAGGCCGGAATAAGGAGAGCCATCAAGGTAGAGGTTTGTCCCCGCGACAATGCGCGCGGAAAATTCAAAAGTGGTAAACTGGCCTTCGCTGTCATAGACTCCTTCGAGGCAGAACGGACCAGGCATGCCCGGTGGCACTAGGCGCTCCGACGCCCTTACGAAATTCTCACCCATGCGGTAGACCTCGTCGAGAAGCGACTCCCGCAGCACAAGCGGCAGGTTTCCTATCACCGTATACGAAGGTTCTCCTCCGGCCCCGAGCTGCTGCTTTGCAGGAATCCTGCCAATGCCGTCGATGTCGGATTCGTACCTCCGGTCAATTCCCAATAGTTCTAGGCTCTTGGTGATCGGTGAATAAAAGTACTGGAGGTAGACCGTCACGCCCCTGATGAATTCCTGGATGTAAAGATCTTCTTCTCCCTTGATCGACTTTTGCTCGATCAGCCGCCTGGCGCCCTCTTCAAAGCTCTCGCGGTTCCAGGCGAGGTAGTACCCCCTGCCGCCGGCTGCCCCGTGCAGCTTGACTATGCATAGGCTGGAAATGTCGTTCTTGGACCTTACTGTCCGGGGCGTTCGCAGGCCCGCCTCGCGCATCAGCTTTTCCTTGAGTTCCCGGTCGGCCTCCCACCGGAGGATCCATTTGTTCCCAAAAACCGGAGTTTCGATCGTTTCAATTTCGTCGCTAGACATCTGGGAGATTAAAGTTCCGTGTGGAACGAGGATTGCGTTCTCGCGCTTCAGCCGCCTGCGGCAAGCATCGCCTTTGATCTCTGAAAAATTGTCAACTTCAATTATTTCGTCGATGAATGAAAAGCGTCTGTAAAGGCCCAGACGCCTCTTTTCGGAAACAAGAATTGTCCTGAACCCCTCGTCCTTTGCGCCCTTTAGAACCTGGAGCGAGCAGTGCGACCCCAGAGTAGCAACCGAAACCTTGCTTGCCGCAGCCTTTTTCGCCAAGACGCAGAGAGTTATTTTGCGGTAGGTTAAAATCCTTCGCGCCTGTCAACGGCGCGGAATTTATAGCAGCACGGAAAATTCCACGTTATGCACGATAGGATCGCCCATACCGCAGAGCACGCGTTTGTCGGGTCGCTTCAGCACATTCTCGGCCAGACCCTGCAGGTTAGAAAAGTCGAGCACAAAGGGGGCGCCAACACGGCGTTCATTGTCATTCCGGATCTGGATATCAAGACTGTCCTTGAAGCGCAGGCGCAAGTTAACGCGCTGATAGGCGAGGGGCGCCGGGTAAGCGAACGAGTTTTTGAAAGCCTTGAAGCTGCGTACGCGGCTGTTCCAGGACTAAGAGCAAATGAAGAGAGGATTTCCGGGGAGGTCAGGGTGGTCGAAATAGAAAGCCACGATGCGGCGGCATGCGCGATGGAGCACGCGGCCAATCTTGAGGAGTGTGACCTATTCCTGGTGACACGGCTCTCAAAGAGCGGACAGGAATACGAAGTAGAGTTTGCAGTTGGAACGCACGCAATGAAGATGGCCCAGTCGCTTGCTGCAAGGCTCCTTAATGTTTGCGGTGAGCTGGGCGCGAACCTGAACACTGTCGAAAACACAATTAGAAAGCTAAAGTCTGACTACGCGCTATCACGCGGCAAGCTCTGGGCGTTAGGCTCGGGGATCCTTGCGGGTATCGCACCACAGAAAATTGGAGATATTGTCATGATAAAGGCCGTTCACTCAAACCTTGATGATGAGCAGTTGGTAGAGTTCGCCGGGGAGAGGATAGCTTCGGGAAAGAATATCGTGGTACTGCTGAGCAATCAGGGACCGGATGCGGCAAGGATAGTGTTGGCAAGGAGTGATGATTTGATCGAACTGGACTGCAATTCGGTTTTCAAAAAGATTGTAGGCACTGACGGACGCGGTGGCGGCAGGGAAAATTTCGTCACAGGCTCTGTAAGCAAGACGTCTCTGGTAAGAATTATGGACGGATTGTCGTCCGAAGTTTCGATGCTCGCAAAGTCCCAGGGAGTGTAAGGTTAAATTAACCTCATCGGTACAAGCACTGTTTAATTGGGCGACTTGCTGCAGGAAGAAGATCTCGGGAGCTGGAGGCGGACTCATTACTCAAACGAGATCGGTTCCGCACTTGCCTCAGAAGGCGCCGAAGTCGTTGTCATGGGCTGGGTCGCAAGCGTAAGGGACCACGGCAACATTCAGTTTATCATCGTGAAAGACAAGAATGGCGAAATGCAGATTACGGCAAAAAAGGGGGACTGTAGCGACGAATTATTTCAGAAGGCCAAGGAAGTGAAGGAACACAGCTCCGTTGCCATAAAGGGCAAGCTTAGGCCGCAGGAAAAGGCCCCAAACGGCGCAGAGCTCGTGCCCACCGAACTGCGGGCATTTTCCATCGCAAGAAAGGCGGCTCCATTCCTCGTTCAGGGCAAGCTTGCGTCTGTGGGAATAGACACTCGCCTGGATCTTAGGGCGGTCGACCTCCGCAGAAACTATCTAGGATCAGTGTTCAACGTTCGCCAGACAGCGCTAGAGTCAATCAGGGAGTTTCTTGCCAGGCAGGGGTTTATGGAAGTCAACACGCCGAAAATGATTACGACTGCCACCGAAGGAGGCGCAGCGCTGTTTCCGATTTTCTATTACGACAGGGAAGCGTTTCTCGCCCAGAGCCCCCAGCTCTACAAAGAGCAGCTGACCATGGCGTTTGAGAGCGTGTTTGAGATCGGCCCCATTTTCAGGGCGGAGCCGTCGAGGACCAACAGGCAT
>DATEEE010000137.1:0-2582 GCA_035281285.1 Nitrososphaera sp. | reverse complement strand
TTACTACGTCATGTCTGAGCAGGGCAAGAGTGCTCACTGGGCTGGGAACATACTTCACAATCCTGCCGTCTCATTTTCGGTTGCGGCAAATTCCTTTCAGGGAAGGGCCAGAATGATCGAGCCTACAAGCGAGCCCGAGCTTGCTGCCGCGGTAGCTCGGTTGATGAAAGACAAGTACGGATGGGATGGCGGCCTGATATTCGAACTTGCACCGGGGCCATGATCAAAAATGCTAGAGGGAAAAATCTGTCTTGTAACCGGGAGCACGTCCGGGATTGGAAAAGAAATCGCGATAGGCCTCGCCAACAGCGGCGGCTCTGTCGTGATAGTCGGCCGTGACAGTGCAAAATGTGAAAGCGTTGTGGCCGAGATCGCGGAGCGCTCGGGAGGCTCCGCGCCGCCAGCGTCCATCCTCCTGGCCGACCTGTCTTCGCAATCGTCGATAAGAAATGCGGCGAAGGAATTCAAGGACAGATACTCCAGACTCGATGTCCTAGTCAACAATGCAGGCGTGTTCCGGGCATGCCGCGAGACTACAGTCGATGGTATTGAGTACACATTTGCCGTGAACCACATTGCCGCCTTTCTGATGACCAACCTTCTGATGGACAGGCTCGTCTCTGGCAGCGCAAGGGTGGTGACGACTAGCTCGATAGCGCATAGAGGCTCTAGGATTGATTTCGATGACATTCAATTCGAAAGAAGGCGATACAATGGGATAAGGGCGTACGGCCAGTCAAAGCTGGCAAACATCTTGTTTACGAAGGAATTGGCGTGCAGGCTGGAAGGCACAGGCGTCCTGGCGAACTGCTTCCACCCGGGAGGAGTCCGCACCGGGCTTGCGCGTGGAAACCCGTGGTACTACAGGATGATTTGGCAAATAATCGCTCCCTTTCTCATCGGCCCTGAAAAGGGGGCAGACACCGGGATATACCTTGCCACCTCGGATCAGGTGAATTCGATCACTGGCGGCTACTTCGTAAAGCGCAGGCAAGTGACACCTTCGGCAGAGGCGCAGGATGCGGCGTCCGCTTCACGCCTGTGGGAAGTAAGTGAAGAGCTGACAGGCACAAAGTCTCGCTGAGTAGTTCTGTCTCTCAGGCGCATGGCTGGATGCAGTAATCGAGACTACATAATATCCCAAGCGGCTGTTCTGGCTCTACGCGGAAATTGTTACTTAACCCCAACTTCCCAAATGATAAATATTCACTGCTGCTTGACTGCTGCCGGATGGCATGAGCGCCGAATTTCCAGACGCCAGCAAGATTTCAGAGCCTGCCCGACACGCCTTTCAGGACCTAAAGGCCCTGGGTTACGACGTTGAGGCGCTGGAGCGAAGGAACATGAACGATGACCAGATCCTCGAGCTCCGCGACAAGGCGTTCAAGTTTAGAGGCATCCAGGCTTCGGCAGCCGACCAGTCATTTGCAGAGCTCGTGAGGCTTTTTGAGCTAGGCGTTGGACTGAGTCTGAGGTCGCCGCCAGAAGAGGCCAAAGTCCTCGCCCGGCATGTTCTCTACCTTGCAGAAAAGCAACTGGCCGAATACTGAAACTACTGCTTGACGACCTTTGACTTTCGCCAGATTATGGCAAGGAAGAACAGCACGAGTATCGCGAGCGTCATGCCCAAGAATATCAGGTCGTTATACGGCTGGTCGAACCCTTCCACTTCGTCTTCCAGGTACTCGAAGAGCAGCTGAGCCGCAAAGAGCGCAAACGCAACTGCGGCATACGCGATTCCCTTTATCGAAGTCCTTCTGTAAGCCGAAACTGAAATGGCCGCAAGCAGGATCGAAAATGCAGCAATAACAACTTTGATCACCTGCTCTACCGGCTCGTACGGCTCGAATTCTACTGTCCGCAAGAATGCGGAGAGGAACATGGATACGACGAGCAAATCGATCATTGCTTCGCTCCCTCTCCTGTAGGCGAAAGTGAAAGGAAAATCTCTGCCAGCCTGTTGCTCCAGCGGTCCCAGAGTGACGGGTAGTAACTTTTCATAAGCATTGCCAGGCTTTTTGAATCCGCGATCATGTGATAGCGCTTGAACTTGCCTTCCCTTGTCTCCGCGATGACCTGATACTGCACCAGCCTGGCGACGTGCCAGCTCACAGATGCGGCCGAGACTCCGACCCTTTCAGCGATTTCCGTCTGCGTCGGATTCTTTTGCTCAATGACAAACATCACAATATCCCTTGATGTCTCGTGGCTCATCAGTTGGAGCAGGTTTTTTTCGTTGTCCTGGAACAGACCGGCGGGAAAGTAGTACCTGTAGAATCCGTGCCTGTTGGAGGCGATCTTGCCGGCCTTTTCGAGCCGGGACAGGTGGTACTGAGCTGTTCCCATTGACACTCCTATCTCGCTTCTGATCTGACGCAGGTGGCAGCCGGGATGCTCGCGTATAAAGTCGAGAATATCCTTTGGGTTTCCTTCGAGGTCTTCATTCAATATCGACCAACCTTTCACTCGGGAGTTCGATGTGAAGGCAGATACTGGCTGGTGCAACGACCGGGTTGCCGGTATGTCTTGACACTACCTTGCTCATGTTGTGGCGAGTCGCATATAATGTCTTGTGGTACAAT
>DATEEE010000136.1:0-3374 GCA_035281285.1 Nitrososphaera sp. | reverse complement strand
GCGGGTCTACGAAAAGCTAAAGCGCGGCGGCCGGCTGCGCGTAGTTACCGAGCTGACTGACGAGCTGCTGCAGCCGGTTTCGGTTGAAACCTGCGCGCGCTGGAAGACATGGCTAGACGAGACTTTCACTTCGATCGGATTCTCCTTGGAAGTTGCAATGGACGGTGCGCCCGCAGAATATTCGTCGCGTTGCCTCGACCAGTTCCGCGGAGACCCCGAGAGAATAAAAATAGTCACGATGGACCTCGCCAAACTACACTTCAAGATCGCCCGTAGAGAAAAACAGCTCAGTGCCTGAGCCTAGAGTGCTCGCCTTCGCATTCCTTCGAGCAGAACTGGCTCCGGCAGCCGTCGCTTACGCAAGGTATCGGATCCGAATGATTGAACTTTTTGTTGCAGTAGGTGCATGTCGACTCTAGCCCCGGGAAGCTCTTGTTGAGGAATGGCTCGCATGATCGCTTTTCCCTGAACCACAACACTTCGAGCCCGTTCCTCTCCGCGTGCGTGATCACCATGTCGTAGGCTTCATAGTAACCCGGAGCAAAGAACTGCCGTACAAAAACCGAGCCCCCTGGGTCTCTTTTCGAAGCCGGATTGCGGAAGGCTACCAGCCATTTCTCGGCCAGGGGCCCGTCGCTAGGTTCAGCTCCGACTCCGCTCTTCACGGCGATCAGTTCTCTATTTGGGTTATAATCCGTTACTGAGACCTAGCGCTTCGAGAGGGCGTCGCGGAAGTACGTGCCGAGATCGGACGCGGCGACTCTCTCCTGTTCCATCGAATCCCTGTGCCTGACTGTCACGGTGCCGTCGCTCATGGTTGTCTGATCTATTGTCACCGCGAATGGCGCGCCCACCTCTTCGAGCCGGCGGTAGCGCCTTCCTATCGAGCCTGATTCGTCGTAAAATGTGTCGAAATCCAGCTTTAGGCCAGAGTGTATCGCCCTTGCCCTTTCTCCGAGGCCGTCCTTTGTCATCAGGGGCAGCACGCCGAGAAGTACCGGCGCAAGGTAAGGCCTGAGCCTCAGCACCACCCTGTCGTCGTGCTGGTCGTCTTTGAAATAAGAATGCTCGAGGATTGTGTAGATGCTCCTGTCGATCCCCATCGAGAGCTCAAAGATGTGTGGCAGGACTTTTTTCTGGTCCGCCGGGTCTACCACTTCCAGGTTTTGTTTGCTGGTCGCGGCGTGTCCCTTCAGGTCGTAGTCGGACCGGTAGTTGCATGCGACAAGTTCGAGCCAGCCGATACTCGTTTCTACTTCAAAGTCAAACGCGGTAGTGGCATAGAACGCCTTCTCCTCATCCGAGAGCTTTCTGAACCTGCTCTTGCTAACGTCTATGCCGGTCTTCTCATAGAAAAGCACGAGCAGCGCAAGATAGTACGCAATCAGCCTGTTAGGCACAAGGCCGCGCTGAATTGACTGCTCTGCAGTCACCTGGACGATTTCAGTGCCGTCGTGGATTCGCAGCATCGTCTCTTTCACTTCGTCAAAGCGCGGCATTTCATCAAGCTTTGAGGGGTTACAAAAGACTTCGATCTCTGCCTGGTAAAATTCGCGCAGTCTCAGCAGGCTCTGCCTCGGCGCGATCTCGTTGCGGAAGCTCTTGCCTATCTGTGCGATGCCGAGCGGCAAGCGCCCGCGCATCGTCTTGAAGACCCGGGCAAAATCGACGAATATGGTCTGGCAGGTTTCGGGGCGCAGGTAGGCTTCCTCCGCAGCAGGCCCGATCCCGACCTTGAACATCATGTTGAACCTTGTGACTCCGCCTAACTCGCCCTTGCAGTTCGGGCATCGCAGGCCATGCCTTGAAATGATGGAATTGATTTCCTCGTTTGAAAGCCTTTCCGGGACGTTTTCGCCGGTCTTTTCCGTCACGAGCCTGTCCGCCCTGAATGTAGAGCCGCACTTTGTGCACTTTACGATAGGGTCGGTAAAGTTGCCGATGTGGCCCGATGCGACAAAAACGCTCTTGCTCATGACCTGGCAGCCGTCGATCTCCATCATTCCGTCGCGCCTGACGAGCTCGCGGCGCCATAGCTCGATGAATTTATTTTTCAGCGCCACTCCTGTTGGCCCGTACTCCCAGAACCCCGCCGGTGCGTCGGCGTAGATCTCGCAGCTAGGAAAATAGAATCCCCGCTCAAGGGCGAGCTTCATCACTTCATCGTAGCCTGCGTTCATTCGTATTATGCATGACCAGCCAGACATGTTTTAAGTCTATTGTCATTGTCGGGTACCGGCGCGCCATTCAATCACGAACGCATACAATTTATCTTGGTGTCCGATTCCTGTAGAGTTGCCCTCTTGAAGGTTTCAGACAGGACTCACGGCGTAGAGTACGCAATCCGTGACATTGCGGCATACGCGCGCAAGTACAAATCCACCGGCAAGGAAATAATCTACCTCAACATCGGAGACCCAGTCAAATTCGACTTCAAGACGCCGGACCACATCAAGAAGGCCCTGGTTGACGCGGTCATGCACGACGAAAACTATTACGCCGACTCGGAAGGCCTTCCCGAGCTGCGCGAGGCAATAGTGGAAAAAGAGTCGGAAAAGGGCCTTGATGTCACAGAGGAAGACGTCATTGTTACCAACGGAGTCTCCGAAGGCCTAGACATGACCATGGCCTCGATCGTTGACCCTAACACGGAGGTGCTCATGCCGGGGCCGCATTACCCGCCCTATGCTTCGTACGCCAAGTTCTATGGCGGCAAGCCGGTAGAGTTCCGGCTTCATCCGGACGGCAGGCCCGACCTTGAAGACCTGCGTTCAAAGATAACTCCCCGCTCCCGTGCCCTTTGCGTCATAAGCCCGAGCAACCCGACGGGCGAGGTATTTGACAGGAAAAGCCTCCGCCAGCTAGTCGACATTGCGACAGAGCACGACCTGTACGTAATATGCGACGAGATCTATGACAAGATCGTTTTTGACTCTGCCTTCACCGGGATAGGCAAGGTCGCCAAAGACGCCCCGGTGATCCTGCTCAACGGATTTTCAAAGGCGTACCTGATGACGGGCTGGCGCTGCGGATACATCTGCATGAACAGCCGGTCAAAAAAGCTCGCTGGCCTCCGGCAGGACATTCCAAAGCTCGCCAGGGTCAGGATTGCGTCAAACCTTCCGGTGCAGATAGCCGCCGTGCAGGCACTAAAGGGCCCGCAGAGCCACATCCCTAGGATGGTGGGTAAGCTGCGAGAAAGGCGGGACTATGTGATAAAACGCCTCAACGGAATGGGAATTCAATGCAAAGTGCCGCGCGGCGCATTCTACGCATTTCCCAAGATTGACCTGAAGGGAAGGTGGAAGGACGACCAGCACTTTGTCATAGACCTGCTCAACAATACCGGCGTACTTACTGTTCATGGGTCTGGC
>DATEEE010000135.1:0-4895 GCA_035281285.1 Nitrososphaera sp. | reverse complement strand
TTTATGAGGACGCTCTTTACGCCTTCTTCGGCCAGCGCCTTGAGGCATTGGGAACCGGAGTAGTCGAATTGGCGGCCAGTGTTCTATTCCTGGCTTTCGCCTGCTTCTCCGATCTTGATTGCCCCGCTACCGAGAACAAGGACCTTCTTTATTGTTTCATCTCTTGGCGCTCTTCCTCCCTCCTTTTCTTGGCTTTGCTGTTGCTGCTTTCACGCCTTTTTGCGATTTCCGCCTTGCTGGTGCGCCGGGGTCTTTCACCCCTTGCGTTATGATCTGCTTGAATCGGTCGAACACAAACATGCAATCGTACGGACCTGGAGATGCTTCGGGGTGAAACTGCACCGCGATGATGGGCTTGCTCTTGTGCTCGATGCCCTCCACCGTATCGTCATCGGCATTTGAGAACCAAACCCTAAAGCCAGTTTTTGGCAGGGTCTTGGGGTCGATGCCATAGCCGTGGTTCTGGCTCGTGACGTAAACCTGATTCGTACGCTTGTCAAGGCACGGCTTGTTCTGTCCCCTATGTCCAAACTTGAGCTTGTAAGTGTCTGCGCCACCCGCCAGCGCCAGAATCTGGTTGCCAAGGCAAATGCCTAACGTAGGAATCTCAGCCTTGAGCAGGCCCGATGCAGTCTTGACCGTGCTCGAGCACGTTTTTGGATCGCCGGGGCCGTTACTGATGACAACTCCCTTTGGATCATACGACCTGACCTGGTCGTAAGTGGCGTTCCACGGCAGCCGGACCACGCGAAAGCCAGTCCTGATGATATTCCTGATTATGCTATATTTCACGCCAGTGTCAATGACTACGATCGGGTCATGGCCGGGGTCGCCATACTCCTGAGGACGAGAAGTCGAAACCTCCGGCATGAAATTCACTCCCTCGTACTCGGCGCCCCGAAGCAAGTCTTTCAATCTGGAATCTTCGATGGGCTTTTCCGAAACAACAAGTGAGCCCATCATGACGCCTGTGACCCGGAGCTTTTTGGTCAGCTCCCTCGTGTCAATTCCGTAAATTCCCGGTATCTTTTGTTCGTGCAGCCACTGATCAAGCGTCTGAGAGCAGCTCCAGTGGCTTGCGATATCTGACAGTTCGTGTATTAGAAGTGCCTTGGGCTGGATCTCCTCTGACTCGAAGAACTTTGGAAGGCCAAATGCGTCTTTGATGTCAGGGCTGGGTACTCCATAATTTCCGACGAGCGGGTAAGTCAGACAAAGGATTTGACCCCTATAGGACGGGTCCGTGAGGGTTTCTGTGTAGCCGACCATCCCTGTGTTGAATACAACTTCGCCCGCAACTTCAGAAGGGTAGCCGAACCCGATGCCATCAAAAGTCGTGCCGTCTTCGAGCATCAGTTTGGCTGCAAAGCCTGTGTAGGTTTGCTGGAGTGTAGGAATTTTTTGAACCCTCACGAACTGTTAAAGGTAGCAAATTTAAATTTTGCTTATTCGCCCGGCAACAGCGATTTTATGTGTCGATTCACTCAACACTTGACGCGGGATGAAACGCGAAAAGCCGAACCAGCAGTGTTCGATATGCGGCTCCCGATTTGCCGAGAAAAAGTGCTACTATTGCGATAGGCGGATTTGCACTTCCTGCATCGTGCCGCCAGAGCTCTCCGGGCAAAGCACGACGAAATGCCTGACATGCGACCGAAAAAAGATTAACAAAGTCGGAATACTGAAGCTCCTGAAGCGGAACGGGTACATTATTGGCATTCTCGCAGGATTCTGGATACTCACGATATTTCCTATACCCTTCCTTCATCTCGCCGGCGTGAACGTCGATTCGACGGCTTTCCAGCCGGTATTGATAGCGACTGCCTTGATGGTGATCCCTTTTGTGTTCATGTTCATCGCTTGGCAGAGGCGGGCGCCCAGTGGATCGAACTGAAACTGCGATCATTGTATCCAGTGAGGTTCAGTACATTCGCGCGGCAACCCTGTCAGAAAATTCTCTAGTTGACAGCTTGCCGCCAATATCTCGAGTCTTGTTGTTCTCCATTAGCATTCCGATTATTGCGTCTTCGATCCGCTTGCCCTCCCTTGCTGCGCTGGGGTCGCCGTGCTTGTCACCGAGCCACTCGAGCATCATCTTGGCTGAAAGCAATATGGAAGATGGGTTGGCCGAATTCTTGCCCGCGATGTCAAATGCCGCCCCGTGAACCGGCTCAAATAAGGCAAATTTCTCGCCGACGTTTGCAGCGGGGCCCATACCTAGGCCACCCACAACTTGGGCGGCTTCATCTGAAAGTATGTCGCCGAAAAGGTTTGTTGTGACTATAACATCGAACTCCTCCGGGTTGCGGATCAAGTTCATTGCACATGCGTCCACGTAAAGTTCGCTGTAGCTGATCTTGGGATACTTTTTTGCGACTTGCCTGCACGTGGCGGCGAACAGGCCGTCGCCTTTGCGCATTACGTTGGCCTTGTGGACTGCAACTACTTTTTTCTTGCCGTTTCTGGCAACGGCGGTCCTGAAGGCGTATTCTGCTATCCTCCTGCTCGCCTTTTCGGAGGTGACCCTTAGTGCGACGACAGTGTTTTCGTCAGCGTTGAATTCCCAGCCCAGGTAGACGTCCTCGGTATTCTCCCTTACAGTAACGAGATCTACGCTGCTCGAGAGCGCATGAATGTTGGGGTAAGACTTTGCAGGCCTCACGTTTGCGTAGAGGTCAAACATCCTTCGCAACACGATTATTACGTCGGCCGCACTTTCGCCAACGGGTGCCTTCAGGCAAGTCTCTGAGTTGCGAATTACATCGATGGACGCTTTCGGTAGGGCCTCTCCGTGCCTTGCAAGCGAACCGTCGCCGGCGTCAACCTCCGTTATCTCGATCTTGGTCGAAGAATTGTCGCTGATTTTTTCGAGGATTTGCTTCGCCGAGTCGGCAAGCTCCGGTCCTATTCCGTCCCCGCGTATCATCGAAATCTTGTATCTGGCCAACTAGAATTTCATCTTCGGCTTTCTAGCTCTTGGAGTAAAGCACCTTTCGCAGCAGAACCTTGTTGATGGCGTCCATCATGGCCTGGACTGAGGCAACCACAATGTCCTCGCCTGCCTTGCGGGCCGAGACCACGTTGCCGTTCTTGTCCTCTACCTTGACGGTGACTTCTGCAAGCGCGTCCGACCCGCCGGATATCGAGTCCAGCCTGTATTCTCTTATCTTGATGTTGGCCATTTCGCCGGAAATTCGCTGGATTGCCTTGAGGGCCGCGTCCACCGGACCAACTCCGATTTCAGACGCAATGAGGTCCTTGCCGTCGGCATTGAGCCTTACAACAGCTGTGGGGATAAGGTTCATTCCCGTGACTATGTGAAAGTCGTACAGCTTGAATTTTTCCTCGAACTTGGAGTTGCCCATAACTTCGCCAGAAATAGAGAGCAAGTCAGAAGTTGTGATTGGCTTTCCCTTGTCCGCTATATCCTTCTGCTTTTCCACGATTACTTTCAGCTCTTCGTCGGTTGGCTTGATGCCGAATTCTTCAAGCATAGCCCTGATGCCATGAGCACCCGCGTGCTTGCCGGCCTGGAGCCACCTCTTCCTGCCTACCAGCTCGGGGCTGATGGGCTCGTACGTCAGGGGGTTGCTGATTACCCCGTGGGTGTGTATACCAGACTCATGGCCAAATGCGTTTTCGCCGATAATTGCCTTGTTGGGCTGGACGATGATGCCCATCGTGTTGGACACGAACTTTGATACGTCGTAGAGCAGCTCAGTCCTTATGCCGTGCGACTTGTTGAATAGGCACTGCAGCGCCATCACAAATTCTTCAAGTGAAGCATTTCCGGCCCTTTCGCCAAGGCCGTTTATCGTTACGTGCGCGCAGGCCGCCCCCGCGTTTATCCCTGCAATAGAGTTTGCCACTGCCAGGCCAAAGTCGTCGTGGCAGTGCACGCTGACTGGGAGGCCTGTCGCTGCGGTCACTTCCCGAACAAGCTCCCCAACATACTGCGGGGTCGCGTACCCTACGGTGTCGGGAATATCAACCCTGTCAGCACCTGCCTCCTTCACAGCATTGAACACCTTGATCAAAAATTCCCTGTCAGACCTTGTAGCGTCTTCCGCAGAAAATTCCACCTTGAGGCCGTGCTTCTTGCTGTATTCCACGGCATTGATTGCCTTTTCCAGCACCTGCTCCCTGGTCATCTTTAGCTTGTACTGCATGTGTATGTCAGAAGTTGCGATGAACGTGTGTACGTAGCTCAGGTCGCACTCTAGCGCAGCATCAATATCACTTTCTATTGTCCGGGCTAGGCCGCACACTTCGGCACGCAATCCCTGCTTTACGGTTGTCTTGATCGCTTGCATTTCGCCATGCGATACAATCGGAAAGCCTGCTTCGATCGCATCCACTCCGAGCTCGTCGAGCCTTATCGCAATCTGCACCTTCTGGTCGGGGTTGACGCTGACGCCCGGGGTCTGCTCGCCATCCCTCAGTGTCGTGTCAAAGATGCGTACTCTGCTGGCCGTCAATTCTCCGTCCCCCTTGGAAGCGCGGAAACGCCGGTTCTCGCAAGTTGCACTATTCCGTAAGGCTCAACCAGACTCTTGAACGCGTCTATCTTGTCCGGGGTTCCCGTTATTTCCACGGTTATGGACTCCTTGCCTATGTCAAGGATGCTCCCCCTGAATATCGTCGAGTAGTTGATAATCTCGCTCCTGCTAGCGGAGTCAACTGCCTTCATCTTGATTAGCGCCAGCTCCCTGTATACAGTCTTGTCAATGTCGAGCACCCTCACCTCAACGACATCGATAAGTTTCCTCAGTTGCTTGACCAGCTGATCCAGCGTCTTTTCGTCGCTGTTGGTTGTTATCGTCATCCGCGATAGATCCTGCTGTTCCGTGGATCCTACGGTGATGCTTTCGATGTTAAAGTTTCTGGCCCTAAAG
>DATEEE010000134.1:0-8722 GCA_035281285.1 Nitrososphaera sp. | reverse complement strand
AGGAATTCATCAGGGGCGTGACGGTCTACCTCCAGTACTTTTATTCACCGATCACCAAGAGCCTAGAACTATTGGGAATTGACCGGAGGTACGAATCCGACATCGACGGCATTGGCCGGATTCCTGCAAAGCAGCAGCTCGGGGCCGGAGCAGAACCCTCCTACACGGTTATAGGAAACCTCCCGCTTGTGCTGCGGGAGTCGCTGCTCGACGAGGTCTACCGAATGGGGGAGAATTTCGTAAGGGCGTCGGAGCGCCTAGTGCCACCTGGCATGCCTGGTCCGTTCTGCCTCGAAGGAGTCTATGACAGCGAAGGCCAGTTTACCACTTTTGAATTTTCCGCGCGCATTGTCGCAGGGACAAACCTCTACCTTGATGGCTCTCCTTATTCCGGCCTGCTTTACGACGAGCCTATGAGCATGGGTCGCCGAATTTCTCGCGAAATCAAAATCGCGGCAAAGGCCCGCAAGATGGGCTTGATTACTACCTAACTTTGACGTCGCATTGCGAGGACGCGCCGCACCAGCATTCCAACGCAAAGCGCTGAAGACGCGGCAAGTGCGAGGACGAACGCAGCTGTTGCCGAGGGCAGCAGAACAGGAAATGCGACTATGGATACCAGAAGTAATCCGCCGGCCGCCGCGGCCGACACTGCAATCCAGATCGCCGGAACTCGTCTGGCACTCGCGAACCCCGCCGGCGACAGGTATGTCGCGCCAATCAACATGCTTGCCACTGCACCTGAAGCCACAGCCCCGAACTCTCCTCCGCCGGCGACAAAGTGCGTTTTTTCTGAAACCATCAGAATGCCAAAGAGCGGGTATAGCCCTGCCCTCACAGCTGTCTGAAGCCAGGGTTGCTCGCGCTCATAGTCCGCCACCTGCGGACTGAAGGAGTAGTAGGCCGCATTGAAAGTGCTCATGAACGCAGACCCAGCTGCGGTTGACAAGATGTAATTCTCGCGAAAGTTTCTGAGGTACTGCACCTGCGGCGAGAGCTCTGATCCAAACGCGGCCGTGGCTATAAGGCAGCCAGATGGCTGCTCCGGCGGGACCTCTCCGCTCGGTGGCGGCGCTCCTACCCCTTGAAGCACAACAAGATCCATGCCCACACTTTCTCCTTCGCCGTTGATGTTGCTCGCGGAAAAAGTCACGGTCCCTGCGCGCTGAAACGTGTAAGTGTGTGCGAAAGTTCCGAGGTCCGACTGCAGGCGCTGGCGGTAAATCTCTGCGCCGTCCTGCGCTACAACGAAATCAAAGAAGGGCCTCCTTATGAGGTCGCCCGTTGCAGGATCCTGGATGTTCATGACAAAGGTTATTGGAATTCCAGTCTCGATGACGTCCGGCCCCCAGGCAAGCTGGAGTAGGTATTTTTCGGTGGGAGACGAAAGAAGATCCATCGGGAACTTGGGACGCTCCGCTCCTGTCAAGGCGAATATCGCGCTTGCGGGCTGGTCATCAAACTCTTCTGATACGTCGAACAACCCGCTGTTAGGTATTACAAAGTGTACGGTCCTGTCCTCGATCGACGAGTAGTCGTCTATCTGGATTGCCGTCGAGGGGAGCACCACGCCGTTGAGCGTACCAACATAGCTGTTTGTCTTTAGCTCTTCAAGTGCCTTTGGGAACTGGACTTCCATGTGCACGAATGGAACCTGCGCCACATAGCCGGCATCCCAGTCAAAGGGCATCGAAAATGAAAGGGTGCCATTCTGGAATGAAAATTCTTCAACGTCATCGTAATACGACTTGACGGTAATTTCGCTCGGGCCTGCGGCTGTCTGTGCAGTGAAACTTGCAGAGTGGGCAATGCTAATGTAGAGGTCGAATTCGATGTCTTGATCAAGGGAAATTCCCTGGCTGGTGCTTTCGAGAACTACCGTGAGGTGGTACAGTCCGCCACTTGCAAGGATCTTGCTCCTTAATTCAATGGGAGACCCCATGTCGACATTCACCTGCTCCTCGGGGGTTACGGACTCGTGTCCGGTAATCTCCCATCCTTCAATCGAGCCATCAGGGATAAGGTCTGCGAGCACAATCCCGTCGGCAGACCTGAAGCGCTGATCGAGCAGAATCAATCCCCTGTGCTCGACATTCAACCTATAGTCGATCCCGGCAATTGTGGCGTTGGTATTTTCATCGTGTACCCTCACTAGCAGCGATGGACGGGCAGAAGGATCCAAGGGCACTGCGGCGGGGCTGATCTCTGCCATGACAGTCACCTGCTTGTCTCCGACTGTCACGGGCAATGCCTGATCCTGCCCTAGGCCATGACCGTAGGCACTACCGACAAGAGGCAGAAAGAATAGTACTGCGAATAAAGCTAGGCAATAGCGCCGGCAGTTCACGTTGCGTCTGGGGCTACAACGCAAAATAAAGATTATGCACGTTCCATGCCTGGTTACCGAATCCCGTAGGGCTCACTACGCGCGCAGGTGCCTGAGTCTAGCAGCGGCAACTATTCCGGCGAACGCTGCCATCCCAGCAATCAGAGGCGCGGGGAATTCGGGGATCACCTGGAGGTTAAAGGCCTGCTGCAGGTTAGGATGAATGTTGCCATGCACGATTAACTCTATATCCGTTGGAGGCGCCCTGGCAGAAATTGATTGGCTCAGCTCGTAGAGGCCCGCCGAGGCGGCGGCAAGTGCCTCCGTGGCGTTTGCCGGAGCGAGGATTCGAGCATCTTCGTTAAAGACAGCTCGTGCCCTCTCGGCGAGGCCCTGCGCTGTTTCGTACGAGACCATGTTAACGATTACCGTCGACCCGTTCATTCCAGTACTGATCCCATCCATTTCCATGCCATGACCGTCCATTGATGTTGTGTTACCTGAATCGTGGTCGTCGTCATGGCCGCCGTTCTCGGTCCCGATGCCGTAGGCAAGTTTGTAGTGTTCGAGCGAGCCGTCTACCAACGTGGCGACGACAACGGCCATGGTAGTTGAATTGGTCTTTTGGTTACTTTCAATCCGTACGCTCACTGTTTCGTCTAACAAGTCTCTGATTTCCTGGATATTATCAGCGACTTGGTCGGAAGTGCCATTGCGCACGGACATGTGGAGTCGCCCAAGGGCAGCGGGTAGGTCTGTTCCTAGCCGCTCATTTCTTTCCGCGATTTCCTCTACAGTATGCTCGTCAAGGTGCTCGTGCGCGTGGGCCGCGTGTTCCGTGGCACTCGTTACGTTAGTGAGAAGAGAAGAGTTTACCAGATCAAGCTCTACCTTAATCGACTCCACAAGGGCAAGAAACGCAGAGCTTTCGTCCGAAGTAAATTCATGGGCCCATGCGCTCTCGACTGTGGTCGCACCTATCAGGGAAAAAGCGATTAGCAATATGGCAGCTATGCGAGTTTGCAATCCGCTTTTCCTACGCGCTCATTACTAATTAGTTTTGTAGTACAGCGGACGAATAGTCATAGTTTCTTCTTTGAGTGAAGGTATATCGCAATCCCGGCTATAGCGACGGCCGCGGGCGTGACGTAGAAAAGAATCAGCTCGTCAATCGGCAGCGCGTTCTGCCCGGAACTTTCGACCGACAGATCGAATGTGGCAGTCAGAGGCTCTGCCTGGTACTTTTCGTCTCCTATTATCCGAGCCTGCAGAGTCACCGCATAGTCTCCCGGCTCAGAGAACGAATAGGGGATCGAAATGTCGCTGAACTCGTACGGGGCGTACGGCACCTGGGCCAAAGCTTCTCCGGAGCCCTTGTCTGATATCACCAGCGCGGCGTGTATGTTAAAGATGTTCGTCCCGTTCTCAAGTATGCTAAAGTTAAGGTAAGTCGAGTTGCTTCCCGCCTGGGGAATAGCAGGGTAGGGCGCAAAAATAACCTGATACTTGTCGACCTGCACTGTCTCTCCGAAAAAATGTGCGTCGACCAGCTGCAGATTCGCGAACAGCAGGATCGTTGCAATTGCTAGAAGCAAAAATCTTGTCATCCAGATCCACCCACATGATTCAAAGGATAGTCCATCGGTGCCCCAACCCTTTTCTTGCCAGGCTAATGTTAGACGTAGAAGATGAGCGGCAGTCCATTACTTCATCGCCGTTTTCTTTTTGACTCTTAGTGCGACTACCACGCCCACAGCCGCCACTGCAATGCCCCCCGCAATTGGCATCGCCGCAGTGAACTGCTCGACTGGCCCTGCAACGGATAAAGGAAATGTGAAGGTCAGAGTCTCTCCGCTGTAGTAGTCGGCGACATATACATCAAGAGCATACCTGCCAGGCTCGACAAACGAATACTCAAAGCTGTGATGGCCGTAGGGAACGATGATTGGGTTAGACCTGTAGAGTTCTGTCCCGTCCTTTGCAATCCTAATAGTGATCGGCACGTCTACGAGATCGTCGCCGTTCACGCCTGCGAAACGGAGCATGACCGTCACCGGGCTGCCCGCACCAGGGCTCCGGGGATCGGTTGCGACCTCAAAGTCAAAGTTGCCGATCCTCTGCTTGGTCGATCCCTGCAGCGGGTCCGCAAAGGCACTCGTGAAAGACGCGATGAGCGTAAGCGAGGAGATCAGAATGAGTGCTGCAGCGATGGCCATCATGGACGCTAGCTGGGCATAACCGGCTTAAAGTTCTTCCATCGTTTCGGAAAAGTTGTCGACCATCCTGTCCACGAGAGTAGGCCTGTACTTTGAAAGGACTTCGGAAACGAGCTCCTTGTCGGCGACCCTGTAGAGGTGCAGCTCGCCGTATCTTACAAGAATCACACCGTCCTCGCGCAGCCGCTTCAGGTGTAACGAAATTGTCGAAGGGGCCCTTGCCGCGCGCTCTACTATCTCGTTGAAGGTGCAGTTATCATTTTCGAAAATAAAAATGAGTATGTTCCTGATAGGTTCATGTCGGATATATTTTATGATGGTCGATTCGGAGTCCGAGACCCGCGGCGGGTAGTACCGCGTCATGCGGGACTTTCTGTCCGCCCTTATAATGTCGGATTTCTCAAGCGCCCCGAGGTGGTAGGCAAGCACGCCGTTTGCCATCCCGGTCATCCTGAGTAGCTCCCTGTACCTTATGCCGGGGTTGGCCTCAATGGCATTGCGGATTGCAGTCCTGGTATCAATCTGCTCTGGGACTTGCTCCATCACCGGTTCACCTTCAGGACTCCTAGGCCGAAAAGCGTAGTCATGACTAGCAGTATGATGTGCGGGGGCTCGATCCCAAGTGCCGTAAAGTCAAACAGAGTGAACGCGCCGATTGCTTCAAGCAAGTACAACAGTTCCACAAGTGCCAGCGCCGTGAACGCGAGCGCCATGAAAAGCAGTCGTCCAGTCCTGGATCTAGAGTACGCAGTAACAGAGATGACGCTCAGAAAGAGCGCAATAGTTAGCCCGGCTATGTGCAGGAGAATGTGGTAAATCATGGAAGGATGCGTAAGGTGTGGAAGCATCAGAGGGCCGACTACCCCCACCACTATCGCAGTCACCAGGCCGAGCATCAGCGGCTTGCTCAGGCTGACCTGAGCATCCTCGCTCCTCCTACTCTCCTGCATGAGGAAATTAGGTCGGGGTGAACTAATAAGCCAATTGGTACAGCCACCGAACGGCTGGCTGACTCAGGTGTGCCTCTGCTGCAGCCTTTTCGAGTTGCGGCTGAGGTCTGTCGCGCCCTTTGCGTAAGCAAGTGCGCTAATGACTATGCCTGCAGCTATTCCGGGGCCCGCGACGTCGGAGAGCGAGAAACCGATCTGCGGAATGTCATTCTGATTTCCACCATCCTGACCCCCGTCACCAGGACCTGGAGCCGCAGGCTTGGCGGTAATGGTAACGCTTCCGAGCGCCCCTCCCCTCTGGGCGGCAAACCAAATTCTGCCCCTGTCGTCCGATGTCAGCCACTGGATGAAGGATCCCGTGATCGGTATTTTCAGTTCGGTCGAAGTGCCGGTCCTAGGGTCTATCACGCCAAGCCTGTCAATCTCGTGCTGCGCGAACCAGAGGTTGCCGTAGCCGTCCATCGCCATCCCGAATGGCAGTCCTGCATCATTAACGACAGGGTACTCCCTGAATGTCCCTAGCAGCGGGCTATAGTAGCTCACAGTACTTCCACCGTGTTCGGATATGAAAACTCCCGATCCGCGGGGATCGGGAAATACTGCCGTTGGCTCGTCGAGCTCGTACCTCTGCAGGTCAGGCCTATACTCCGTAATGTTTCCAGTCGCCGGGTCTATTCTGCCAATGCTCCCGGTGGCCTCAGCAAACCAAATGTTTCCCGATCTGTCGACGGCTATCCCCACGGGTGTCGAGTCCGCTGTTGGAATCGGGTGGGACTGGAACTGTTCCTGCGCCGGATTAAAACTTACGACGGTATTCGGCTGCACCACCGGCATCCACAGTTTGCCGGATTGGTCCATGGCAAGGCCAGTTACCACTCCTTCGTCGGGTATCTTGAAGAGCCGCGAAGTGTTTTGCTCCGGGACATAGTTTCCAAGGGCCCCCTGGATGGGGTCAATGAACCAAATCGACGAGTCATTGGCCGAAAACACGGTCTGGGTTATCAGGCTCGTTTGCGGTATGGCGTGGACGGTGTAGTTCCCGGTCTGAATGTCAAGCTGCCAAATTCTACCGCTCCCCGGCAGAGTGTCGCCAACCCATATTGCCTGCCTCTGCGCGTCAAAGAGCGGAAAGAGTGGCAGGCTATTTCCCGGGATTTTGAACTGATCTATACGAAACTCCAAGTTCTCCACGAGCGGCTTTACCTGCAGATCCATCATGGCGATAAGGTTGCTTCCCTCAAGGTTTACTCCTTCAATTTCAATAGCCCACGTTCCCGGAAGGCTGAATGCCGCTTCGGCGCGGAACGTCCCGCCTGAGGTCTCCTTAAGCTCAACTGAGATCGGACCGATTCCCCTCTCGATCTGTGTCATCTTGAGGGTGGCGGATCTGATGCTAGTAATATTATTCCCCTCATCGTCCATGAACGATACTAGAAAGCTGTTCTCCCCAAGCGCAAACGGGCTTACCGTGAGCCTCACCCTCCCACCGTCAACAAACGCGGTTCTGACCAGCGTTGTGTCAATTTCCTGGGCAAAGGCCTGCTGGTCTCCGGGATCCCGCTCGTACGCTGGAAACTGTCCCGAAGGAAGCGCGCCGTTAGTCATGAGCGAGACCATCGCCAGAAGAGCAATGCCGACGCCCGCCTCAATCTTGAGCGTCCTGTCGTACCTTTTGAGCCCGGAGGAAGCGATCTGTGTGCCCCCCGCCGCGACTGCAATCGCCCTTTTTTCGACAACAAACTGCGAATAGGCGCCCATGGCAACCATTACACCTGCCAGCGCGAGCTTTACCGCGAGTATCTGGCCATAGAGCGATGCAACCGTCAGAGAAATGTCACTTTCGAGCGCTGAAAGAAGGATGGGCCCCGTTATCACTGCAATTCCGAGCAGCGTCACGACGAGCACCGAAAACCTCGGGATGAGAAGTGAAAGAGCCGCCGGCGCCAGCCTGGCGTCATTCAGCGACAGGATTCTGGGCACGACGGCAAAGCCAAGGAGTATGATTCCACCGATCCAAAGCGACGCGGCGGCATTGTGGAAAAAGTCAAGGATTATCGCCACAGCCTGCTCTGTCGCGGCGGCGTGGGCGATGAGGCTCGAGGTCACTAGCACAGCCAGTCCGATTATCAAGAGTGCGTACAACTCTGCCTTGCTGGGGCTGACCTTGTTGCGAGTCGTTCGTCGGTAAACCGCCAAAGCGATCCCCATCAAGATCGACGACTGGAGCATCCTTGTTATCCACACGTTTCCGAATTTGGTGGCAATTGCGTTCTGAATTGACGAGTCTATCGATATTGCCTGCACAATTATCATGGCAATGCCGGACGCAATGACAAGGGCTGCTCCGACTATGATGATCTTCATCATTGTCTTGTCGATGGAGATTTTTGTCGACGCAAGCTCGTCGTGCAGCCACTTGACCCGGCTTATTGGCTTCCATAGCCAGAGCGCTCCGAAAGCCGCGCCGACGGCCATGATTTGCCCCACCATGCCCGGAAACCTGGAAGCAGAGTATTCCGGAGCGAGGAGGGGCGTCCTCTCCGCAGTTGGATCTGGGGGCTGCGAAGTTCCATAGCCATAAACAAATGTTTCCTCCACAACGTGTCCGTCCACTGCCGAGAGCACTCTTGTAGTCACAGTGTACTCGCCTTCTGGCAATCCCGGCGGCATCGTCACCGCGATAGAGGTGGTGTCGTCCTGAACGTAATGCCTGTCATTCCTGTCGACCCTTGTTCCATCCGGACCCAGGACTGATATGCTGCTATAGTCCAGCTCGATCGCTTCGGAAAAGAACACACTCACTTCTGTGGGAGCGGACCTGATGCTCTCAAACGCTCGTGGCTCAGAGTCAACGTACACGGGGTGTGCAGACGCCTGCTGAACGGGGCCGATTGCAGAGGCTGCAAGAAGTGCTGCGAAAATCGAGAGCGCAGAGAAGCAAAGGAACCTTGCGCCTGCTTGGCCCATGTGTGAATAATGTCCTGTACGATATTTGACTCTTGCTTAATTGGTGGTACAACCACCGAAACTGCTAGCTCCGACAAAACGACTCGCGCAGTAGTGGAAAATATTCCAAGCGGCTAATGACTCTAGGACTAGTACAAATACCGAAATACTGATAAAGATTATTAGTATTGCAGGCGAATTTCAACTTGATGAATAAAGCCGCCAGCCTGCTTCTGGCAGTACTTGTAGCTTACATGGCTATCTTTGGCAGCCAACAGCTTCCT
>DATEEE010000133.1:0-3865 GCA_035281285.1 Nitrososphaera sp. | reverse complement strand
GTGGTGCCTTCAAAGACCTGGACAACTGCCTTTCCAAAGCCGACTTCGAGCACCCTGCCGAGCCTTCTCTCGCCTTCGGAAGTCTCGATTTCGACCAGCTCGTCAAACGATGCCTTTGTGATCCCGTCGATTATCATGAGCGGCCCCTTGATTTCGGCCACCTTTGTGTACTCTACGCCGGCGGTAGTTTCTGTCAATTTTACCCACTCCTCTGCATCGGTGCCGCCGCGCTTGCCGACTTGCTGAACTGCTCGTCAATCTGCTTGTCCAGGTCCGCCAGCTTGCTCAGCTGGTCCTCGGGGATTTCAAACTTGGCCTTTAGCAGCGCAGGGATAATCGGCATCGCCCTAATGTCCGCAAGTACCGTTCCGGCTTTGAGCGCCTTTTGCGCCTCTTTGTAGAACTTTACCATCAGCTTTACCAGCTTCACCTGCTTTTCTGGGCTGCAATACGTGTCGACCTTGTCAAACGAATTCTGCTGTAAGATTCCGATCTTGACCATTCTTGCCACTTCGAGCACCAGCTTTTCCTCGTCCGGAAGCGCCTCGGGGCCCAAGAGCCTGACGATTTCTTTGAGCGTGTCTTCCCTCTGCAGGATATGGTATGACTCTGCCCTCAAGTCGTACCACTCGCCTGTGACGTTTTCCTTCCACCACTTGCTCACATCCTCCAGGTAGCCCGAATACGAATTCATCCAGTTGATCGACGGGTAGTGCCTTGAATATGCAAGCCTGGTGTCAAGCGCCCAGAATGTCTTGATGAACCTGATGGTGTGCGTTGTCACCGGCTCTGTAAAGTCTGCGCCCGATGGCGACACTGCGCCTACCAGCGTGACAGAGCCAGCCCTGTTCGGAGATCCTAGCGCCCTTACCCTGCCTGCGCGCTCGTAGAATTCTGCCAGCCTAGAAGCAAGGTATGACGGGTAGCCCTCTTCCGCAGGCATCTCTTCAAGCCTGCCGGACATTTCGCGCAGCGCCTCGGCCCACCTGCTTGTCGAGTCGGCCACGAGCACTACGTCAAAGCCCATGTCCCTGTAGTATTCCGCCATGGTTACGCCCGTGTAAATTGATGCCTCCCTTGCTGCCACCGGCATGTTGCTCGTGTTTGCGACAAGGACGGTCCTCTCCATCAGCGGCCTGTTAGAGCGCGGGTCAATTAGGTGAGGGAACTCTACTAGCACTTCGGTCATTTCGTTGCCGCGTTCGCCGCAGCCAATGTAAACCACTACTTTGGAGTCGGCCCACTTTGCAATTTGGTGCAGTGTTACAGTTTTGCCAGTGCCAAAGCCGCCGGGGATTGCTCCCGTTCCTCCCTTTGCAATCGGGAAATACGTGTCTATTACTCGCTGACCCGTTACCAGCGGAACTGTCGGGTCGAACCTTTCGGCATAGGGCCTTGGCTTTCTGACAGGCCACTTGTGGTACATCTTTAGCGGATACTTTGTCCCGCCCTTTTCTGCAGTAGCGATAACGTGCTCGATGTCATAGTCGCCCTCGCTTGCCACGTCGGTCAGCTTTGTGCCTGCCGGGTGCGTGGGCGGGACCAGAATGCTGTGCGTCAATAGCGGCGTTTCTTCAACCGTGCCCAGGATTGAGCCCGGGCCTACCTCGTCGCCCTTTTTCACAACGGGCTTGAAAGTGTATTTCTTTTTGAGGTCGACTGGAGTTGTGATGACGCCCCTGCCAATGAATGCGCCAGACTTTTGCGCGATCTCGTCTAGCGGCCTCTGGATCCCGTCGTAGATCTTGCCAATGATGCCAGGCCCCAGCAGCACCGAGAGCGGCTGGCCAGTTCCTACCACCGGCTCTCCGGGCTTGAGGCCAGAAGTCGATTCGTAAACTTGGATAAATGCAACGTCGCCTGTTAGCCTGATAACTTCGCCGATGAGCTTTGATTCGCCCACTTCGACTGTTTCGTACATTTTTGCGGCAGACATTCCGTCGGCCTTGACCGCCGGGCCGCTGACCCACACAATTCTTCCTTTAGCTACCAATCTATGCCTCTCCTCTGAGCAACTGGGCGATGTTTTTCCTTATTAAAGGTTTGAGCCTTTCGATGCGCGAATCAAGCGTACTGTCATAAGTCATGCTGCCGTCGCCGGACCTGACCCTGATTCCGCCGATCACGTCGATCGGGTCGCTAGAGATGTTGATCTTTACCCGCGAATTCTTTCTCGAAAGGTCAGCAATTATCTTTTTCACAAGCTCAGAGTCGGCCCTGTTGCACTCGACAGTGACTTCTCCGGAGCCGATCGAGTTAACGCTATCTTCAATGATGCCGGCCATCAGCGACTTGTAGCTTTCCTTGTCGCCTGAAGACGCCAGCTTTTTTCTTGCCTCTTCAAACGCGCTGTTGACGGCGTTTTCGATCGTGACCAATTCCTGGTTCCGCGCGGCCAGCCTGCTGGACCCCACGACCTGGCGCTTGAGGTTCTCGGCCTGCTTTTTGGCAGACTCTATTATCCGGGTCCTTTCGGCCTCGAGCTTGCTCTTGGAACCTTCGACATTTTTCAGAGATTCCTGGTATGCAGAGTCCACCTGGGAAATCATTTCTGCTTCTTTCTGCGACAAAACCTTGCTAATCGTACGCTCTAACGCAGAGTTCGAGCTCATTAGAGAGTTCTCGACTTTGCGCGTGATTTTAACCTTTTGATAGCGACTTTAACCTATTTCAGCTTGAATAGGGCCTGTATTGTGCTATCGTCCAGTAGTGTCAGCGTTACGGTGTAGCATCCCTTCTGAAGCGGGGTCTTCCAGTTGTACACGAATTGGCCAGAAGTTGGGTCGTATCTTAACATGGTGCCTCCAGTCGCGGTTGTTTCCACCTCATCCGTAGGAGCTGTCGGGTCGCAGGAAGTCAATTTCTGCTTGAGCGACTTTACGATGCTTACGTCGCTGATCTCCGTGCTTGCGATATTCATGTCGCCGAATACTTCAAACTTTAATGGGACCGTTGAACCGGCCTTTACCAAGTTGACGTTGTAGTTCATGTCAACTGGCTGGTAAAATCCGGTCGCCTGGACTGTAACCTTAATGGTGAACGATCCTTCTGCATAGTTGCCAGCGTTGTCCTGTGAACCGCAGCTAACGGTTGTCAGCCCGATCGGGAACGTTAAGCCGGACGCCGGGGTGCAATGAACCGTAGTAGATCCGTCAACGATGTCGCTCGCCGTCGCAGAGAACGACACCGTCGCGCCCAATATGCTCTCGGCCGAAACGGTCATGTCACTCGGTAGCTGTAGAGTCGGGGGCGTTGTGTCAACTACGGTCACCGTAAATGATCCAGATGCTGTATTGCCTGCTGCGTCTGTGGACGAGCAATTAACCAAAGTGGCTCCTAAAGAGAACATTTCTCCCGAATCAGGGGTGCAATCCACTGGTATGTCGCCATCGACCAAATCGTTTGCAGTGGCTGCAAAGCTGGCGGCCGCTCCAGAAGGTCCGGTAGCCTCCAGTGTCATGTCAGAAGGTAGCGTTAATGCGGGAGGCGTAGTGTCTACGACATTCACGTCAAAGTATCCCGTGGCAGAATTTCCTGCGTCATCGGTAGCCGTGCATTCGACAGAAGTAGTTCCGAGTGGGAATGTCGAGCCGGATGAAGGTGTGCAGTAAACTGGAACATCCCCGTCGACAAGATCGGTTGCAGTCGCTACAAAGTTAACAGGTGCTCCTGCCGGACCAGTAGCTTCTTCCGTTATTTCTGATGGCAGGATGAGTTCGGGTGGGGTAGTATCTTGGACTAGAATTGAAAACGTGCCGGACGCTTTGTTTCCAGCATTATCCTCGGATTCGCAACTCACAATTGTCGTCCCGAGTGAGAAGGTTGATCCTGAGCTAGGGGTGCACACCACTGAAGTAGGACCGTC
>DATEEE010000132.1:0-13607 GCA_035281285.1 Nitrososphaera sp. | reverse complement strand
ACAGAAGATATTCATGGGAGACACTAACCCCCGCTGCCTCTGCGACGAATGCCGGACCCTGGAAGGCGTACTGGACGATCTCGGATTAGTAGAACTGACTACACTTCAACGTGCAAAGTCCGTCCGCGGTCGTGAAATGCGCCATGGCGTATCGCAGTAGGCTCGACATCCAATCAAGCATTCTGCAAGCCACGAGAACTGGGGAAATGAAAACAAGGATAATGTACAGGGCGAATCTGTCATTCCTGCAAATCACATCCTATCTTCAGGAGCTCACCAGATCTGGGTTCATGGAATATGACAGCCTGACTAGGCTCTACCGGACATCTGCGAGAGGGCAAGATTTCGTGGATTCTTATCTTAGACTCTGCAATCTGATCGATGGACCCCCTACGTCGACGTAGGAATTGTGTGTGCGTGAGAGAGACGGCGACCAGACGTGAGTCATCAATTGTAGTCTGTAATCCGGAAGCGAAAATCCAAAGCTATTTTAGCGCAGACTGCGAAGTCTAAGACGTTGGATCCTAACACAAGCAGATTCCTGCGCACGCAGCTGGTGTGGATAGGGATATCCCTGGGGATCAGTATTGCCCTATCGCTCCTGCTTCCGTTTCCTTATAGCCTTGTGGCAATAATCGCGGTCTTTCTGGGAATGAACTACTTTATCAGGCAGCGCCAGATGAGAAAGATGGGGATGCAGGGCCGAGGGTTTTTTGGAACCGGATCGGGCTCTATGTTTGGCCAGCGAAGCATAAAGTACATCTGCATAATGTGCGGGGCAAAGCACAACGGTGGCTCGTGTCCGAACTGTGGCTCGAAACTGAAAAAGGCTTCATTCGAAGACTGACTTGTCGGCCCCTTGATCGATCTAGGCCGTTTCCTGCCGCCTGACACCGACGACGCTCTCGGCATCGACGTTGGCCATCAGGCTGAACTGGTCTTCAAGGTCGCAGCAAGCGCACTCCTCCCGAATACAAATTATCCGGGACGAATGTCCGCATCGCCGGCATCTGCAGGCCGAGACGCCTGAGTCCCATCGTGGATGGTCGAGCCCAGTGCCCTTCACGTCAGTGAATTGCATCTAGTTTTCTCCCCCTTAAAGCAGCTGAGGTCTAGTTCTAGTAATATTCGCTGAAGTCTTTCAGCTTCCAACTGAGAGCTCGGCAACCTTTGCCTGATACCTGTCCTCGACTTTCGATATTGCCTGAATCAGCAGGTCGCCCGAGTCGGCGCCGAAAAGGTGCTGGAAGCAATCTACTACGATGTCCCTGTCAATGTACTCCTCGTTGTAGTCACATTTCAGTTTCAGTTCGGAAATAACCGCGTTTTCGCCGACGGGGCCCAGAACGCTAACTATGCCTTCCAGGGCTTTCCGCAGAATTCTCCGATTATCTCCATATTGAGACATTGTATTCCTTTGTCAATCCGCTCAAGGAAACTGAAAACTGTTGCAAGTTTCCGGATTTACACTGACAAGTTTTAATCAGCCAGAAATTCGCCTGTCCCTCAAGCGGGAACTGTGCCCGTTCGAAGACTTGATTGCCAAAGTTGGCGCCAGCCGTGGAGTATATCCGAACAGGCTTTGTCACCGCGCGCTGCAGCATGTCTTCGCTCTCAACCCAGCTGGGTCTCCTCATGCTTTACACGAATCGGTGGACAGCACCAGATTCCTCTCAAATCCAGGAGACAAAGATGGATGGCGAACCTCACCCAGATGAAACTGCCCTTTTTTACTCGATGGCAGAACTTTCATCCGAAGGCGTACAAAGCTCCGAAGCGTCTGCAAGATCTCTCATGTATACTTCGTAAGTGGCGCTAACATTCTACGAAGTCTGATCCATCTCAGAGGGTTGCACTCCCGAATTGAACTAGCTAGATACGGATCAAAACAAATGAGAACGGCGTCCAACCTAAATACATACAACTAGATTTAAAACGAGACTGGCAAAAAAATACAACGCATGATGTCGGAGCCGGAAGATTCTGCATCGGTTATCGATCTAGAGCTTATCGCGCAGGAGGAACTGAGGAAGCGGAACAAAGAAAAAGCTGCCAGGCAAGCTCAGCTAAGCCAACCACCTCCCCAACCAAGTATGGAGCCTGAGCCACAAGCGCCACAGCCTGCGGTACAGCCGGTCGAGAAAGTTCCCAGTCCGACGAAAGTTATCAAAAAGCTCGTGGCTAAGAAAAAACGGGCCCCTTTACCAAGTGATCCAAGGGCGCGTGAAATCGCAAGAAAACACGAAGCCGAGCGCAAATCGATTCAGAAAGACCTCGACGCGCTCGCAAAGAAGCGAGACCGTGACATTCGTGAGCTAATGGATAAAGCGCTCAGAGATCATTATGAATTGATCGACAAGGAAAGATCAGACTATCTCGAGCTTCTTCGGGAACTAAAGAAATCGCTCGAAGCTCAGACACAAGGCATAACGGAAAGCTGCCAGCAGGTAGTAACCACGGCCGCGCAGGATGAGGTCGAGAGGATGGTAAACTGGTTCCACGAAGAATTCATGAAGGAACTGAACAAGAAGAACCAAGAATTTGAAGATCTAAAGGCAACTGCTGAAAAGCAGGTAAACAAAATGACAGAGGAAAATGACAGCAAGTCGAAGAAGATAATGCTACTGGACGACAAAATCAAGGAACTTGCCGCATCGCTTCCCGAAGATGTACGAAAAGCGCTTTTTGCAGAGCTTGGGCTTGAGCACCTGGAGCCTGTCAAGGTAGTGCCAAAGGAACCAAAGCGTGAAAGAAAGGGCCTCTTTTCGCGTCTATCGCAGGTATTCAAAAGGACTCCGAAAAAGGCTGCAAAGCCCGTGAAGGTTAGGAGCAAGCAGACGAAAAAGGCGCAAAAGCGAGTTCTCGAAGAAGAAGTAGTTGCAAACTAGCCTTTCTCGAAATCTGCATACATCGCCTCTATCTGCTATCTTTAGTCTTGTAACTCGTCAACATTGACGCGCCGGCCTTTGAAGATGGAGGACTACAAACTGGAAAACTACGCAGGATGGCAGTGAACTACAACACATTCTAGGCAGACCAGGGCTGCAGCAGGCGATAGTGTTTATAAGTTCGTACAGCCATTATATTAGTTGACGCAATTTTAAGAAAATGCAAACTTCGATCTTGTGCAACACATGCAAGAGCAGCAGGACGGTAACTGATCCGGAATCCGGTGAAATCATCTGCAGGCACTGCGGAATCGTGATCACCGATAAAGTCCACGAAAGCCGTCCCGAGTGGAGGTCATTTCCGTCCGAGGAATTTATGGATAGGAGCAGGGCCGGAGTACCGAGTTCGCTGGCACGTCATGACATGGGACTTTCAACCGTCATAGGCAGGGCGGACAGGGATGCCAGCGGCAGGCTTCTGGATGCCTCGATGCGGTCCACCATGAACAGGCTCAGGGCATGGGATTTCCGCTCTCAGGCGCACTCGCCTACGGATAGGAATCTCCGGCAGGCGTTCTCTGAGCTCGAAAGGCTAAGGGACAAACTGGGCGTTTCAGACGCGGTAGTTGAAAAGACCGCGTATATCTACAGGAAGGCGCAGGAGATGGGACTCGTCCGTGGAAGGACGATATCTGCTACGGTTGCGGCCGCACTTTACATTGCGTGCAGGGAGAGTGGAACTTCGAGGACATTGAAGGACATCGCGCAGATCGGCAACATCAAGCGAAAGGACATTGCGAGGATATACAGGCTCGTGGTGATAGAGCTCGATCTGAAAATGCCTCTGATAGACCCGATGAAATGCATTGCAAGGGTTGCCAGCAAGGCCACATTAAGCGAACGGACTCGCAGGGCTGCGATTGACATCATGGAGCTTGTTACAAAGAGCGGGAGTTCAGCCGGCAAAGATCCGATGGGTCTGGCGGCATCAGTGCTCTACTTGGCCTGCCTGAGCAGTGGAGAGCCAAAGACGCAGACGGAAATTGCCGAGGCGGCCGGTGTGACAGAGGTCACGGTTCGAAACCGGTACAAGAGCCTAAAGTCCCAGCTCAGCCTAGACTAGCGTTTTTTTCGATCCGGAATTCATCGCAGACTATAGTCTTTGGAGGCTGCATACGCGGCATTCCCATATCCTGCTAGAACAAGCGGCAATGCTAGGGGATACCTTAGGCATATTCATGTCACCACCAAAAAGCAAATTAGCAAAGAAATTGAAAGAAGCATGTCGAACGCCTATGCCTGAGCTACTGACCGAAGATTCAAGGCTACTACTCGCCTTCATCAGGGACCACCCCGGCGTAACGAGATTAGACATTGATGCTCGTCTGCTGCTGAACAAGTTTGACATTGCGATGGCGATAAAGCGGCTGATGTATCATGGCTTGATAGTTCGGTTGCAATCGCACGAGGGGCCAGATTTCGATGTCAGATATTATCCCGGCTAGTTTTCAGTGAGTACTATCATGATTTAGCTAGTGCTAAAATTGATAAGGCTACCAATCTATGTTAGTACGTGGAAACACAAAATACCTAAATAGCAAAATCGCAATGGTCTAGCAAGTGTGGCAACAAACCCACTGACCGCCTCTGATGTTGGCGCAGTCAAAAGGAAGACCCTGCGCATTTCGCTTTTCGCCATTGCTTCTGTATTTGTATTCGAGTTTGTTGCCGGAATCATGACCAACAGCCTTGCACTCCTGACGGACAGCACCCACGCTCTCCTTGACGTGGTGGTGACCTTAGTGTTGATGATTGCAGCGACCATGGCGCTAAAGCCTCGCGACAAGGATCACAACTACGGTCACGGCAAGATTGAAACCGTCGGAGGATTCATCGGGGGTACCGCGCTCTTTGTAGTAGCCATATTTTTTATCTATGAAGCAATAGCGAGAATTGCAGTTCTGGATTCGCCAGGCGTGGCGCGGCCTGCCACAATTGGTTTCGCTGCCATCGCCTACACACTTGCAGTTGACATTTTCAGAATCACCATCCTGCTCAAGGCCGCGAGAAAGACCGCGGCAGCGACGATCCGGGCCGACTTGTACCACTCTTTCGCGGACTTTGCCTCGACTGTTGTTGCGCTCGTGGGCCTGTGGCTCCTTGCCACCGGTTTTTCTCAGGGAGATTCGATTGCCGCAATTATTCTTGGTGGCGTGCTGGCTTTTCTGAGCGTCAAATTCGTTTACCAGAACGCCAGCGAGCTCACCGACAACATCTCCCCAAACCTAGTGTCACTTGTGCGCAAGAGCGCGGCGGCGACTGATGATGTTCTCGAATGCAAGGATGTCAAGGTTCGGCGTGTTGGCAGGGAGATCTTCGTGGACGTCACGGTGTCATTGCACGCTCACATAAGTTTTGAAAATGCCCACTATACCAGCGACAAGGTCGAGGAAAACATCGCGGATGCGATAAAGGGAGCAGGAATGCACGTATCTGATGGCAATATTACGGTTCATTTCGAACCTACGAGCAAGGAGAGCACCCCCGAGACGCTGGTCGAAATGGCCGCAGGAAGCGTGGCCGGTGTCTGGGGCGTCCACAACATACTTGTTTCAAAGATGGACGAGAAGAATTCCATAGGGGTTTCGCTACACATCCAGGTCAACAAGGATGCGACCCTCTCTGAAGCGCACTCGCTCTCTGACGCAGTGGAAGATTCTATCAGAAAGCACTTGAAGGGGGTGGAGAGCATTACCGTGCACCTCGAGCCGCACATGCCCCAACTCTTGGGGGTCCACCGTGTCCCTGATGAATTGAAAGAATCCGTAAGGGCGATCATACTTGGAAGAAAGGATGTGGAAAAGTTGGGCAGGATTGAGGTATACGAGACGGATCGCAATTTGCTCAAGATCGATGTAGGTTGTGTTTTCAGGAAAGGAGGGGACCGGGAAATGACGATAGAAGAAATCCACGAGCAGGTTTCGGAAATCGAAAAAGAGATCAGGAGCAGGTATCCGGGGTCTATTGTTACTATACATGCCGAGCCAGGCTGAACGAAACAAGAAATCTCGCGCCATTGGCAAAGTTTATCCAGCCATATCGATTAACGGTGAGCGTTGGCAGTGATCAAGGTCGATGGAAAGCTTGCCAGGCATATGATGCCGGCCAGGAGAGCCGACTCGAAGAAAGGGGACAATGGCACAGTCCTTGTAGCCGGAGGCAGCAGGTTCTACCACGGGGCACCAATACTCACCTCCGCTGCGGCACTGAGGGCTGGTTCGGATCTGGTGTATACGGCCGTCCCGAGGTCCATAATCACGCCCGTGCGGTCGTATTCGCCCGTCATCATCGCACTGCCTCTGCCTGACGACAAGCTCACCGTTGGATCTTCCGGAAGGCTGGCCGCGATGATGCCCAAGCGCCCTGACGCGGCAGCGATAGGAATGGGGATGACGATCGCCGGGCCCGAAGCCCTGATCGCACTTGTCCGGAGGCTCAAGGCCGGCGGCACCAAGCTCGTGCTGGACGCGTCGGCCCTTATCCCGGAAATCCTTCCAGAAATTTCGAACACGCAGACAATTGTTACCCCACACGCGGGCGAATATCGTAGGCTTTTTCAGAGCGAGGCTGGAAAGGGCGAGAAGGAGAGGATCGTCAGTGTATCTGCAGCAGCGAAAAAACACGGCCTGACAGTGCTGCTAAAGGGTCCGACGGACATTGTTTCAGACGGGAAACGCACTGGCATTAACCGGACCCACAATCCCGCGATGACAGTCGGAGGAACGGGTGACGTGCTAGCAGGTGTGGCGGCATCGCTTCTGGCAAGGATGGAGAGTTCTTTTGAGGCAGCATTGCTCGCAGTCCACATAAACGGAATCGCCGGAAACCTGGCCTACCGCAAAACAGGCCTTCACATGGTCGCCACAGACCTTCTCGAATCGCTGCCTTTAGCAATGAAGCCCTTTGACCGGATCAAGTAGCCTTTGGAAAGTACGATTCGAGAGCCTCTACTATTTCTAATACGGCCGCTTCGTCGCCCGACTTATTAGGTATTGAATTCAGGAATCCACCGGCAGCGCCGATATGGCCACCGCCCTCCCTGAATCTGAGGGCAATCTTGCTGCAGTCTATTGTCGAAGGCGCATCTGCTGACCTTCTAAAACTCACTTTGCCATCATCTGTGTACGCGATTGCAACGTGTGCCTTTCCGCTATCCATGATTTTCCCCAGAAGCATTGACCTGTTAACAAATTCGTCGGCCTTTACAATTGTAACCGTGACGCGGGTCGGATGCCCGGCAAGCGCGAACTCTTTCTGTACGAGTCCATCAATCGACTTGCTCATGGACTCGTCTGCCATTGCGGATGCAGTGATTACGTCTGCCTGCATTCTGCTATTCCACAGCACTCCTTTTACGACATTGTCCAAGATGACGGAGTAGAGCGCCTCGCGCAATTCGGGAAACCCAAGATAGTACGAGATCAGTGCGGCAAATGGAGGAATCGGGAACCTAGCAGAGTCGGGAAAGTCAGTCCTGTGGGCCATCATTGCGAGCTGTAAAGCATAAGCGTTTTCGGGAGCGAACCTTTCCGCACAAAGGTCCGAGGAGCATTTCTTGACACCATCCTGCCCGGGGAATAGCACGAGTTCGCAGAAGTTGCCGATGAGATTGCGGGGCCCTTCGGGCCAGATGTGGTGGTCTATCCAGATGCATTTCGATCCGCGCTCCATCGCAAATTCAATGGCGTGAAGAACCGACGTGTAACTTTCCTCGTTTACTCCGATGTCAGAGATGATTATTGTGCCCGGGCCCTCGGCCGCGGTCAAACGTATGGTCTCTGCCATCGCATTCATTTTATCGAGCCCATAGTTGGTGAGGATGACTTTGCAATTCGGATAAGCCAGCTTTACTATCGCAGCGGAAAAAATCCCATCCACATCCTGCTCGTGAGAAAATACGACAACGTTCAACGGCCGGACTCCTATCTCTGCCGTTATAATCCATCCGATCCGCCGCCAACGTTTTTCATATAGTGCGAATACTCTAACCGGTCAAAGAATGAAATCTGTGATAGTGACCGGGGCATCCAGCGGAATCGGCAGGAATGCAGCTCTCGTGCTGGCAAACGCAGGATATAGAGTGTTCGGATTGGCAAGGAACTACGACAGGCTGTCTGAGATCTCCAACGAGCTGAAGGGAGCGGAGCAGTTTCATCCTCTGAGGTGTGACATCACCCGTCAGGAGAACTTTGGCAGCATGGTCTCAGAGATCGCATCCCATGGCCAAGTGTTCGGACTGGTGAATTGCGCGGGTTACGTTGAGCCAGGAGCCATCGAAGACCTAAGCATGGACGGGCTTCGGCTCGAGTTCGAAACCAACTTCTTCGGCCTGGTGGCCCTCACGAAGCATGTGATTCCCCTCATGGTTGCACGTCGAGAGGGAAGGATAGTCAACGTAAGCTCACTGGCCGGCCTGATCTCGCTCCCGCTCATCGGTGCCTACTGCGCGTCAAAGCATGCGCTGGAGGCAGTCTCTGAAGCAATGAGAATTGAGCTCTGGAATACCGGAATCCGGGTGGTCAGCATTAATCCCGGAGTGATCGAAACAAACATCCACGGCGTAACCGCAGACAAGATTTCCGATATCAAAGGTTCGCGCTTTGCGAACGCGTACAGAAAATACCTTGAAAATGTGCCGCGTGGTCTCGAAGCGATCACGGTGGGTCAGGCGATACTTGACGCCATCACTTCTGGCAATCCAAGAAGACGGTACGTAATCGGCTCGATGAAAGAAAAAGCCGGAGTGCGGTTGAGACCCTACGTCCCCGATTCGATCTACTATCCGCAGATATCAAAGAGACTATTCCCATCGTAACCAATTTTAGTGGCTCTGTGATTTTCGAAATGCAATGAGCGAGGGTCAGCAGGACAATTACATCACATTTGAGGAGTTTTCAAAAGTCGAGCTCCGCGTCGGCAAAGTAATTCAAGCCGAAAATATCCCAGGAATGACAAAGGTGTTCAAAGCCAGAGTTGACCTCGGTGGCGAGCAGCGCGAACTTGCGGTGGGAGGTGCAATGCACTATGCACCCGGAGATTTCGTGGGCAGGACAGTTGTCGTCTGCACAAACCTGGCGCCGAAAAAGATAGGAGGGATTATTTCGCATGGAATGCTGCTGGCGGCGGATGGCCCTGACGGAAAGCCCTTGTTTCTGACGGCTGAACCGGAGGCTGCGCCGGGGGCACCTATCCACTGAACAGAGTTACTGGCATAATCATAAATAACAATTAGGACATGTGTACTATGGATCCATGCTAGTTGCATCGCAGAACTTCAAGGCAGGGATCTTGATCGCTAGCGGCGCCTTCTTGTTTATGGCTGCTATAGGCATCAATACCCTCTATTCCATGCAGACGGTTTGCCTTGACGTTCTCCCGCAGCAGTGTTATTCAGGTTACGACAATCTTCCAGAAGCTCATCGTCTCATGCTCACTCCGGGCCTGTACCTGATGTCAGCCGCAGTTGCTGCGGCCGGAGTGATCCTCTGGTTCGGCCAGGGATACCAGCTCAGAAAGAGTGCCTAACCTATACCCGGCCCGTAATGCGACGGCTCTTTCTTGCGCTGAGCTTCTTCGAGTATTGACTCGTACTGCCTGTCAAGCGGCCTGGTGTCAAGTTCGAGTTTTTCAAGCCGGGAAAGCGCTGCAAGTATGCTCTTTGCTGCAAGTGGTTGTGGGACATTCGATTCCGAAATCTCCCCGAATAGTCCAATGCCTTCAATTTTTCTGTCCGCCGCCTGACTTAGCACTATGCCGTTGAACCAGGTTATGGTCGTGATCTCGCTTCCGACGGGCTCGATGCCCGCTTTTGCGAGCACTGCTTTCAGCTCGGGACGGTTAACGACGCCGCAAACCCGAGGCGCGCCTACAATATTTTCCCTCAGGTATCCTCCCGCCCCGTAGAGCCTTCTCACGGTCCCAACGGACTGTGCGTAGTCAAGGAATGTATTGCAAAGCCTATACAGCTCTCCGGGGTCCTGAGGCTGCGACTCACCGGTAAGGATAAGGAGCCTGCGCCGGTCATCGTAGAATATCCGGTAGACCTCGTTCGCGCTCGATACAACTCCGTCCGCGTATGTCACCCACGGCTTGTCTGACGACGCGATCTCTGCTACTTGCTCTGCGTTCAGGGACTGCGAAAGAAAAGCCGAAACCAGTCCGCCCACCCGTCCCATATCCGGCAGGGACGCGACGACCGTGATTTGATCTGATCTGATGCTTTTTAGGATCTGTAGCTTCATCGGTCCAGTCTCAACCCGTTTATCTTGGCGAGAAATCCGCATATGGCGGTATAGTCCGAATCCGCGTAGCCACTGTTGTTTGCCGCTCTGAAGAGTTGAGCAGCGAGCGATGTCTGGGGTAGCGCAATCTTGCCAGACTGCGCGGCACCAGCCGCCAGCTCAAGGTCCTTCAGCATGTTCTTAAGGTGGAACGACGGCTCGAAGTCGCCTGTTGCCATCTTGGGACCTTTCTTTTCGGAGAGTCCCGTCCTAAAGTAAGTAGAATTCAGAATGCGGACGAAAAGGGAAGCATCGATTTCGTGACTTCGCACCAGCGCGATTCCTTCCGAAACTGCGCTGGCGATTAGCGCAATATTCAGGTTCAGCGCCAGCTTGATCACGTTGGCGGCTCCATCCTTTTCACCTACGTAGAATACGGTTTTGCCCAGCGCATCTATCGCAGGTTTGGCTTTATCGTAGGCGTCCTTGGGCCCTGCGACCATAGGTACTAGCTCTCCCGCTTCCGCTGCCGAAGGTCCTCCCATTACTGGCATTCCGAGCATCTGCATTCCATTCTCGCGCAATGCTCTTGCGCAGTGTTCAGACTGTAAAGGCGAAATCGTGCTCGCATCAATAACTAGCAGGTTCTTGTTGCCCGAACTCGCTAAGCCATCATTGCCGAAAAGGATGCTCTGGAGGGCATCAAAGTCAGTCACCACTGTAATCACAAGATCGCAACGAGTGCCTAGTTCTGCGGGAGTTCTTGCCACGGTGGCACCTGAGAACTGTTCTGCCTTTTTCGAGTCTCGATTGAATACTGCCAGCTCAAATCCCTCTGCTGCAATCCTGCTTGCAATTGCCGAGCCCATCAAGCCCAGCCCCGCAACTCCAATCTTCATGTTTGTCAGCTACAAGGCTAGCCGCGGAAATAAAAAACTATGGCGTGCTAGATGAGCGTGTGGTAAAGTCCGGGGGGCCCTCCCCCCTAGGTGCGTCCCCGCTTAATACCATATGAGTGCGAACATGAAAAAGTGGACCCGTTATGGTATCATGGAGCGGCAGAATTGGATTCGAAGGTGAGCAAATCTCTCCTTCATCCGTTCATGTTCAAGGACTACCGAGGTCTCACAATCAATCCATATCAGGGCTGCCAGCACCGCTGCGCCTACTGCTATGCCACCTATCAATGGTCTCCGGAATTCTACGACAAGATCTATGCCAAGAGCAATGCACCTGAAGTACTGGAAGCCGAGCTGGTCAGCTGGAGGGGCGAAACAATCAAGCCCGTAATGGTTTCTTCGGCTACTGATTGTTATCAGGCCGCCGAACTTCGTTTCGGCCTCAGCCGCAGGTGTATTGAAGTGCTCCAGAAATACAACGTTCCTTACTACGTGTTCACAAAGTCCGCCCTGATAGCAAGGGATTTCGAACTCCACATGCGGTTTAGGGACAAGTGCCTGATAATCTGGTCCATCACAACGTGCAACGAGACAGTTAGAAGGGTCATCGAGCCCGGAACGCCGCCAGCGGAGAAACTATTCTCCACAATCAAAAAGTTTTCCGATGCAGGAATACACTGCGCCGTGAACGTGGATCCGATTATCCCGCTGATAACAGATTCGAGGAAAGAGCTTGAATCACTGGTTCAGATGTGCGGGGCAGCAGGAGTAGAGAATGTGTTCGGCTCGGTCATGCGGCTGCGGTCGGACATCTGGGAGCGCATGAAGTTGGTATTTAATTTGCTTGACGTTCCTGATGCAGTAAGTAGGTATTGTGACATTTACGGCATACGCGAGCCCCTTGCTTCCAACTATGTCTCTGCAACTAGGGAATATGCGGCAGAGATACTTACTTTTCTTGCAAGAAGGGTGTCAGAGAATCTAATGTCAAGCGGATTCCCTCACTTGCTGACTCCTCTGCCAGTCAACAGGGCTGCATCAGGTCAAACTACGCTGGCTGCATATTCCTAGCCCGCCTACTTTCCGATATTGGGATCGTTTCGTCTTGTCAGCCGAATCTTTCATGGTTCTCGCAGCCTCGTTTAATTATGGCTACAACCACTAGTTAGCACCGCATTTGGAGGATTGAATAACGAAACGAGAGCCGGGGCTACGCCAATCAACAACTGCGACATGTGTGGCACGGTTTTGCATGGCGACACCGACAGAATCATCTTGAGTTTGGACGGCTACGATTACAAATTCGACTCTCAAGAATGCCTTCAAACGTTTCAAAAACTCTTGGAAGTCTACGGCAGGGATTTTTTCCTCCTTGCTGGGCGTTGATTGCAAGAGATTCAGGCTCAACGTATACTACTTGCGAGAGGGAAATGCACTAGAGGCGTGCAGGCTTTGCAGGGTTTCCAAAGTCCTGCGAGTAGGCCGAGTAGAGGCCGACTTGAGCTCCATGCTTTATCTTGTGATCCGTAGTGACAAGTTTGATTATCCCTCGGTATTCGTCTTTCAAGTTCCTGAGTGAATCCGCAATGTTGTCCGCTAGTAGTATGTGCCCGTCGTCGCCCAAGTCCATGACTCTCCTTGCCAGGATAATTCCTGGCCCCCAAACATTCTGATTGTTATTGATGTCGCGCACAACAAACACTGGCCCTGAGCTCAAGCCGATTCTAACTCCAAGCCTTCTATCCGCAGGCTGTTTCGAATTAAAGGCGCGCAGTTTCTGGTGGAGTTGGATACTGAGCTGAAGTGGAAGCTCTGGATTTAAGAGAAAGCCAATTGCCATGCCATCCCCGGTCGGCAAAATGATTTTGGCATCGTTAGGGACCTTTGAGAAGGCATCACAGGATCCAATGAGCGTATTCAGATCTCCAATCTTGCGTATCTGGCTTTCAACTGAGAGAAGCGGGTCAGAAAGCCCTACGATGTCTATGAAGAAGAAATTCGCGTTCACGACACCCGGCTGCAGGGTGAACATCGAGCGCGAACCGTACAGTTCTCCAAGCTTGCGGTACGTATCAAAGCAGGCGGGGTGGAAAAATGACCCTGATTCCTGGACTGCCGGGCCCAGGATTTGCCTGTCGCACAGCTTGCAAGTCGACTCTTCTGAAGCGCCCGCTTCCCGGCCGAATCGAAGCGCACCTTCCAGGCCAACTTGAAATGGGACCCATCTCGGCGTATTGTATGTTGTCTTTAGTGAAAGGATTCTGACTTCGCGCCTGATTTCCTCTCCAGAATCCTGCATCCTTAACTGAATGATGCCATCTAGAAGTGAGCCAAAGTTGCCCACGGCGGATGCGGAAGTGGCGGCCTGTGTCAGCAGTGCCATAACGTTCCTCTGTTTTTTGAGAGAGTCATAGAAATTTGATACAAACCTGTCCACTTCGTCGGAGGAATACTTGGCGGTCAGATTCGTAATGGAGTCTAGAACTATCCGCATCGGCATTGTTTCATCGATCCGGTTCAGCGACGAGATAAAATCCGTG
>DATEEE010000131.1:0-3181 GCA_035281285.1 Nitrososphaera sp. | reverse complement strand
CCTCCGCCGCCAGAGCCGGAAGTAGAATTGATCTTGGGGCCCCCGTAGCTTATCACGTAGCCGCTTCCGTCAGGATTTCTGTTGCTGCCATCGTCAGAATTGTTCTGGACGAAGCCGCCGTTGTTACTTGAAGTATCGTTTGTAATTGTGACTATTGTGACAATACTGCTTGAATTGGTAGCCGGTTCGGAACCGGTATTGTTAGAGTCTCCGGTCCCGTCGGTAGCCTCGGCCTCCGGCTCATCACGCTCATCGGGAGTCCAGAGACCCGGGTTGCCGAGCAAAACGAATAACGAAAGTAGCGCCAACACAGCAAGGCTCGCAAGCAGAATTCTGTTCCTCTTGTTCTTGCGGCTCCTGTCATCTTTACTTGGTGGATTGTCCAGTCCTCGTACAGCCATATACAGGTATCAATTTAGGAGACGAGATGATATGCTGCAAGTCCATAACACGAGTCCGCAATCGCGGTAACTCTCCATTTTCAGGCTAATTATGGAAAAATCTAACCGCTTGCTAGTCAGAGCGGTCTGTGGAGGAGCCGAGGCCATAGACGATTGCGCAAGCGGCCATGGTCGCGATAGAAAATACAAAGCCTTCAGCCGCCCTAAAGGTAAACAGGCTCACCAGGGCCAACGCCACGGCCGACCCGGAAAAAAGAATCCATCTGGATGGTCCGGCATTCTGCCGTATTGACCAGAAAGCCCCTCGCAGCAGCGACGTACTCAACGCGACATCCCCTGCATTATGGGGCTGGAGCACGTTTATTAAAATTTGATGGACCAACGCATGGCCTTAGCTACTGACTATCCCTAGTGCTTGTTACTTGGCAACCGGGCCACCGGTATCAGTGGCAATTCTCGCCTTTCTTGCGCGCAGGCGCTTTCTAACAATCTTGAATACATTAAAGCCAAAGTACGCCAGTACTATGTCGATCCCTATTCCGACAGCGAGAATCAGCTCAAAGGGAATCGTTAATGCCAATGATAATGAATCGTCCGCTGAAATGAAATGACTTGTGACCGGGAATTGAAGGAGAATCGGTTTTCCTACCCGGTAACTTCTGGAAAACTTAGCTAAGGTGCCCGGACGCAGGCACCAATCCTGGTGTTACAGGAACTTGTCGATTATCTCATACTGCATGGTTGAGCTCTTGCCCACCATTTCGACCGGCTCAGTCCATACAACGTCCCTTACGCCTTCAAGTGACTTGACCCACTCCATGACGTTCATCAGATCCTTGTTGTTCTTGAACACGGTCTCTACGTGAAGATCGATTGTGTGCTCGCCGATTGCTTTGGAGACTCGCGCTACGGCGCTGTGGCCGAGCAGTTCCTTGCCTACAGACGAAGTCATGCCCTTGTGCGTAGAAACGAATAGCTCTGCCTTTCTCCAGCCGAGCTTGTCTAGCCTCAGCGAATATGACACTTCGAGAAATTCGCTTTCCAGTCTTTTTCTCCTCCTCTGGACCGTAGTGAGTGGAATCTCTAGCTTTCTGGAAAGAGAGAGTGACGAAACCCTGCCGCTTGAATCCAGCAGCGACTTTAGCACCTTCTTGTCAACTTCGGTGAAGTACAGCCCGCCTTCCTTCTTGCCCGAAAAGGCCTGTGCTGGCTCAGAATCGCCGTCGTCGGCTTCCGCATCTTCTGCCGAAGTATCATAAGTCCTGTGAAGCCACTTTGCACCGCGGACTAGGTCCTGAAGCTGCTCGATGGTACATTCAGAATACTGATCTACGGCAAATCCAAACGAAGCTAGCTGATCCAAAAGTGCTATCCTAGAGTTTTCGCTTATAGAATCGTTAGATGGAAGCGGACCCGCCTCGCCTTTCGATTCTTCCGTCATGCGCCCAGTTCCAAGAGATCGTGAATTTTGCATGTAGTCTAGTTTCTAGAAGTGATATAAAAGAATCGGCTCGTCGTTAGTACCTATCGAATGATACGTGGTTGGAGCATGTATCGGAAGCGATGTGCACCTGCAGGCACTCCTGAACGCAGATCGCCAGTCGCCTCTCATGTATTTTGACGGACACGCGAGTGCAGATACGAGGCGAGCACGATAAGAAAGCGTCCTTGTCAGACGAGCAGTCAAAGTGCAAGTACTACTCACTATGCCGGCACCGAAGGACCGAACTGCCCTGCACGGTGAGCGAAGTCGCGGAGAGGTACTGCAAGATCTACAAGCTATTCCACAACATCGAAGTCAGGGACAACGGCCACGCCCTGACAGCCTGATTCGAGTTCATGTGTATGTCGGAGATGCCAACTCTCAAATGCTTATGTATTTTCAAAGCGAAAACCTCTCAATGCCCTGCGACTCTTGTGGACATTCGAGAGCCTCTCACAGGGAGATGACTCTCTCGGTATATTTTTGCAGCCAGTGCCAGTCGGTAGAGTCAGGGATTACGTTTCCGCCGGATAGGCCAGCGAAGGATGATGTCGCAAAGCTGTCCGCGTCTGACGATATGCTCAGCCAGCTGTACTACAACCACAAAGCGTTCAGACGAGCCTGATCCAGAATCAATGTCGTTAATTTTCTCTACATAGTAGAAAGTATATCCTCCACGACTAATCCTGTAATGATGTCGAATTCGAGCGATTTCAATTCCTACGTCAACCAGGCAAGGATGACGCCTGAAAGTATAGCAGAGGACGAGACGCTGCGCGCGGTGATGGAAATGGCAAAGCCACTTGTCTGTGTCATCGGTGCCGGCGGAGCAGGCAGCAACATTGTGTCTTGGATAAAGCAGAGGGGTCTTTCCGGCGGCAAACTGATAGCCGTCAACACGGACGCAGCGCACCTTGGAATCACAAAGGCGGACAGAAGGATCCTTATCGGGCCCAAGCTCACGCAGGGAAGGGGATGCGGCGGCTATGCCAACAAGGGAATGGATGCTATAAGGGAAAGCATCACAGAAATCACGCGAGAAGTTCAGGGTGCTAATATCATATTTCTTTGCGCCGGACTAGGCGGCGGGACCGGAACCGGAGCAATCCAAGTACTCTCACACGAACTGAAGAGGCACACGGGCGCGCTCGTGATCGGTGTTGTGACACTTCCTTTTGCAGTAGAGCGCTATCGGTACGACATGGCAAAAGAGGCCCTTGACAACCTCCAGACTTCATGCGATACTCTGGTTACGATTGACAACAACAAGCTTACAAAGCTCGCAGGCAACCTCCCG
>DATEEE010000130.1:0-5370 GCA_035281285.1 Nitrososphaera sp. | reverse complement strand
AATACATGTCTCCAGTTGATCGAGTCGTCACTCGCCGAGGTGAAGGTGAACAGACCTTACGAAAAGGGCTATAGGTACTGCAGAAGGTGCGACTATTACCTAAAGACGTCCAGAAGCCACTGCGAGTGCTGTGGACTACATCTGAGGTTTGGGCCGGCGATCCACACTCCAAGACGCCGCGCAGTCGAGGCGACAGGGCAATTTTAATAAACTCAAAAGTGAGAGTAGCCATGTGGACCTGGGCGAGGAAGAGACCGGGGAGGAGGCAGAATTAAAGCGCCTCCTGAAACTGGTCTCCGACAAGGGTCTGAAGGCTCTGGATCTAATAGAGCTCGACAGGCTCCGCACCCTTCTTCAGGCAATGGATTATTCCGAAAAAAAGGCGCAAAAATCAAAAGCAAAGTTGCTGAAGCAGATCAACCTGGCTTTCTACGACAGCCACAAGCCGCGGAGATGGTTCTAGCGCCACTCCTCGGTCGCAGGTTGACTGAATGATTTTAATATCAAGGTCGCAGAGGTACTGAAAATGAAAGTAGGACTGGTTTTGCCAAACATTGGCCGGAGCGCCAGCAGGAATAACGTTCTTGCCGTTGCGAGGGGCGCGGAGGACGCCGGCATTGATTCGCTGTGGGCAATCGACCGGCTGCTATGGCCTGTCAGGCCCCAAGTACCGTACCCCGCGTCGCCGGACGGATCCCTCCCCGAAGAATACCTCCATGTCTTGGATCCGATCGGTACGCTCCTCTTTGTTGCTGGCAACACGAAAAAAATCTCACTTGGAACCAGCATAGCCGTCATCCCCAACTACAGCCCCGCACTATTTGCCCGGCTCATAACCACTCTCGATGTACTATCCGAAGGCAGATCAATTGTCGGCCTCGGCCTTGGCTGGCTAAAGGACGAATTTGACGCTTCGGGCATCCCCTTCAAGGACAGGGGTGCGAGGGCTGACGAGTTTATTCAGGTCCTGAAAAAGATCTGGTCTCAGGAGGTGACAGAGTTCAATGGAAAATACTACAACATCCCGGCCTCAAAAATCGGGCTCAAGCCAGTTCAAAAGCCGCACCCGCCGGTTCTTTTAGGAGGCTTCACCCCGAAGGCATTTGCGAGGATAGTAAAGCATGCCGATGGTTGGATACCGATTGCAGGATTTGGGCCTCTTTCGCAAACGGGTCAGGCCATTGAAGCGCTGAGGGAGGAGGCTAGAAAGGCGGACAGGGATCCGTCAGAGATCCGGATTTTCATGCTTACGTATCCGAACATCCTTGATTCACCTCCGCCTGAAGGGAGCAGAATGCCCATGACCGGTACGATAGATCAGATTGGAAGCGACATAGTACAGATCAAGTCGATGCATGTGGACACTATCATGCTCGGCCACGTTTTCTCTCCGGTTGGTTCTGACGCGAACAAGACGATTGAAGTCACAAAGCAGTTGGCCAGGTTTGCAAGATGACCATTCTGAAAAATAGCTGAACCATCAATCTCTGATGTCGTTCTTCCACGTCACTACATTATCTGGAGTGATAACAATGCAGAATTCTCCGGGGTCAAATGTTTCGTACTGTCGATATTTCAAAGTCAATTTCGCTCGCGCCTGAGCGAGCTCCTTTTCTGACCATTTGCCGAGGCGTGCGCTCCCATGCACCATCACGAATCGGAGCTTTTTCCAGTCGTTGTGGTATTCGTCCACCAGAAGGCACACTCTGGGGTTGCCTTTGATGTTCCTGACCCGCTTAAGAAGGTCAGGCCTCACGGATTTTTTCTTACTGTCAAGCGGCACAATCAGCAGGCCATTGTGCTCGACGTAGACGACTGGAACGAGGTGAGGACTCGAGTACCGGTCGACTGTTGCAAGCCGGGCCACAGGAGCGCGCCCTAGTAATTCAGAGTCCGCAGGCGACATCGCGGTGAACTATCGCGCACATTTGGTATAAACACTTGGAAATTTTGGACGTACGTAGCGATACGCAGAGATCATTTTACGATTGAAATGATTGTGTCCCAGCTGTCGTACTCTGCCGGCCTGCCAGCCCGCGGACCCGCAAACTTAATGCCTGTGGCCTTGAGGCCGGTAATCTCATCGAGACCGATTCGCCGCCAGTCCTGGATGGTGCCGGCAGACGACAGGCCGCCCACCTGGAATATGACGATCTGTCGCTTGCCGTCCTTGATTCCATATGCGTGGGGCTCAGCCACCCGGGGATAGCCACGGTAGACGAACTCTATCACTTCCCTGTTGGCTATGGCATTTCGAATAATGCTGGTATTCAAACTCTGATGCTCCTAGACCAGCAACCTAGTGCTTTAATTCTTTAGAAGTGCGACCTGGCTAGAGTGGCGCAGCTGTAACGCGCTTTATCATCGAGGCTAGCACGTCCCTGGACGCAAGCGCGCTTTTCCGCTCGCCGTTCTCGATGACCACCATCTCTGTCAGCCGCCTCTCGATTGCAGCTGAGAGGCTCTGTTTGAAATTCACTTTTCCCCTTCCAAGAGTCCTGTGGTCGTCGATCAGCCCGTCCGTATCGACTGCGTGAAAGTGAATCGGATCTGAAATCTGCGAAAGATCAGAGTCTTTCCCGGTGCGGATCAGGTGGTGAGCGGTGTCGATGCCCCTGATTACATTTGACATATTGCCCCGGCCGTATGGGATGGCTTCGTAGTCAATGGCGTCTGAGTAGTGTTCTTCAAACACGATTTCTATTGGGTGTCCGTTTACGCGCTTGTCCGCGGCATACTTTGCAATTTCGGAAAGTGAACGCTTAAAGCTGTCCTCCACCTTTTGCCTGTTCTGCTCCCTGTACACCCTTAGGACTGGGGCCAAAAGTCCATAGATCTTGACCGCGTTGGATCCAATTGCGTACCCGAGGCGACTCGCCCTTTCGTCCTTCATGGCGAACAAAGCTGGAAGGTCGCTAAAGCTGTGCAACACCATCCTCGGAATCGCGCATTCTTCCATGTAGTCCAGCGTCTGGAAGGTATAGACGACAGCCTTGATCCTTTCTGATTCAGACGTAGCATCTATGCTAGGGCGTAGTATACTCTTGTGCAGCGAATTTGACATTCGCTTTTCGTCACTGTACCGACGGATGAGCGCTGTCGAGCCCGGCTTTGCCCGTGCAAGACAGTGGATGTGATCTTCCGAGAGCTCGACTCCGGCAAAACCGTCTTCGTGTGCAAGCGCCAGAGCCTCGAGCGCGTTAGCAGCCGTAACGTATGGAGCAACAGAAGTAACAATCTTTAACAAGACTAGCCGACCTCCTCGACAGAAGAAATCACGTAACGTACAATGTACGATATCATCAATAAGTGTATGCCTTTGACTGGTTCAGGAGAGGGATGGCGCCGATCAGCCGTGGACTAGAATATGGCAGCAGTTCAGTACGATTGTATCATCCACTATTATAAGCAACGGCAGCACAACTAGTTGCAATGCAATCGCTAAGAGCTCGCATTTCGGCAATCAGGGAAGAGCGCAACACGGACAGGCGGATCAGCATGCTAGACCAGCTTAACAACTCGCTGCCAGAGCACGCCAAGCTAAAGCTCCCATCGCTTATCACCAACGCCTACGTGCGTACGGCTCTGGACATCATTGAAGAAAGAATGATAGTCACTGCCTGAATGTTCTACTGGGTCCATTGAACGTCTGGCTGCACGCAGCCGGCAGATCGGAATCGCGACCTCGCGGCATATTTTTCATTCGGCGGATCCATGATCTGATTCCTGCCATTCGCAGCCATAATACTGATTAGCTGGGCTCAGAGTACTCGACGTGGGCCCCGTTCATGAGTGCAAGTGCCAGAAAGATCGGAATCACCGTCCTCTTCTTTTTTATCGCCGGCCTCTGCGAGATTGGAGGAGGATACCTCGTTTGGCTGTGGCTGCGTGACGGCATGAGCTGGCTGCTCGGGACCCTCGGCGGCCTCGTGCTCTTTCTGTACGGAATCGTTCCGACGCTGCAGCCATCGCACTTTCACAGGATCTACGCGGCTTACGGCGGAGTATTCATCGTCATGGCGCTTTTCTGGGGTTGGATTTTTGAAGGTTCGGCCCCTGACAGGTTCGACATAATTGGCGCAACAATTGCGCTTGCAGGAGTGGCTATCATTTTCTACATGCCACGGGAGGGCGAGAAAAAGATTTGGTCGAGCTGATAGAGGCGCCCGCGACGCTTGCCCTTTTCTTTGCCGCTGCCCTGGCCGAGATAGGCGGAGGATACCTCGTATGGCTCTGGATAAGGAAGAAAAAGACAGCGGCCCTGGGTGCGGTGGGAGCCATAGTCCTGTTTGTCTATGGCATTATTCCGACGCTTCAGCCAGCCGAGTTTGCCCGGGTGTACGCTGCCTACGGCGGCATTTTCATCCTGTCCGCAGTATTGTGGGGGAGGCTCGTCGACCGGAGACGGCCTGACAGGTACGAAATAATCGGCTCGCTAGTCGCCGTTGCCGGCGCGCTTGTAATCTTTTACGCCCCGCGCTAGCCTCTGACCGTCTGGCCTACTGTTGCTGCTGTTCTTCTTCTTCCGTAGGGATCTGGATGAAAGGCGTGCCGCCCTCGCCTATCACAAGTGGGAGCTGGCCGTCCCATCTCTGAGTCTTGAGCCACTCGAGATAATTCGGGTTGTTGCGAAGCTGCTCGTCAATTATCCGTATCGCCTCAGCCTCTCCCTCTGCCTCCAGTATGTTGGCCTGCCTCAGACCCTCCGCGCGTGCGATATTTGCTTTCTGATCGCCTATTGCTTTTGCTTCGGCCTGCTGAGCTTCGATTTCAATCCTGCGCAGCTCGTTCTGTGCCTGGAGCGCCCTCTGCTCTGCCTCCACCTTGGCCTCAACAGCCCTTGTGAACTGATCGGAGAACTTGAACTCGGTGATCGATATCGTCTCCACAATTACGTTGTACGTCGCGAGCCTCTGCTTTATCTGCTCTTCAATTTCATTTTTCACCGTTTCCCTTTTCGTGATTAACTCTTCGGCATTGAACCTGGCCGTCACCTGCTTTACCGATTCCTGGATCGCGGGGCTGATAACCCTCGCAGAGTATTCGAAACCCAGCTGCTGGTAGAGCACTTGTGCGTTGTCTGGGCTAACATGGTAGTTGAGCGCCACTTCAGTCCGGACGTCCTGAAGGTCCTTGGATGCCGATGCCGCGCTTTCGACGGTCTTCAGCGTCCTTACCTCTACCTGGATGACGTTGTCCCTGAAAGGAGTCACAAGGTGAAGGCCTTCAGGTAGCGATCGCGATGTGTCCACAGCGCCGAACTGAAGCAGTACGCCCCTGTTCCCGGCCTCGACGATCTTGATGCTAGAAGCAAGGACTATTACTATGACGATAACTCCGATTATGATCGGGATAACCAACTTCGTGATT
>DATEEE010000129.1:0-3564 GCA_035281285.1 Nitrososphaera sp. | reverse complement strand
AAACGGCAGCAAGACTTCTCCTAATGTCAAATGAAATACTCTTTGGCGCCCTAGCCATACACATTGCGTTTGGCGGCGTCCTTGGCTTTATGGCAAGAATTGCTACATCTGCGCGGGCATAAGCGGCCAACGAATTGCAATATGATCCGAGAATACACCTAGCAATCGCGAGAGTCGCAGAATTTATGATATTTGCCTTAAAAGTCTCTCTTAATTACATGAATATCCTAGAATAACATGATTCAATGCACATACATCAGAGAAAAGTAAAAATATTTCATTCACTACAGTATCTCATGGAGAGTCTGCAAGGAAGCGGCGTTTCATCGGGGCTTTCTAGTTTGTCTCCGGCGAAGGGGTTGAAGTACGGTTTGATCGCGGGGTTCATTGCGACATGGTCAATATCTACAGCGATCGCGGCATCCGAATTTGAGCTGGGTCTTGACATCGGTACATTCTACGCGGTGATGGGGATCAGCATGGGTCTAAGTGATCCTGTTGCATCCGCTTATTTCGGATTTGCAACGCATCTTGTAACGGGCAGCGTCCTGGGCGGAGTTATAGGTGCACTTGCAATCAAGGTCGAACGGTTACGCAGGAGCAACATGGCAAACATCCTTGATCCTTACCGAGCGGTAGCGATGGGCGCCGGGACCGGGATTCTGGTATGGTTGGTGTTGTTTCTCCCAGTGACCGCGCTGCTAATCCAGCCGTCGGAGGTTCGTATCAACGAACTCTTGTCGAGTGGAAGGCAGACAGTTCTCGGTGGAACTGGCACCGGTGCTCCGGGTATCGGAGAATCGTTCCAGGGGATTGCCATCAGCGCAATTCTTTTCCACCTCGTGTGGGGAGCAATCTTCGGATTTATCGTAAATTCCCTCCTGCGCATCAGATTGGCGTTACAGGACTCTGAAATGAAGGATGGAAGGGTATCTCTTTTTTCCAATGCCAGCATCAGGATGGCGGCTTTTGGTCTGGCATCAGGCGTGATCGCTTCCCTTGCAATTTCGGGTTTGCTATTGCTTGCCGAGAGAACGAGCTCTTTGCCGATAGGGATATTCTATTATGTCCTCGTGTCCGGCTTGACTGATTCGTACAGCGCAAACTATTCGGGTGCCGTGGCCATCGGTCTCGGAGTTCATCTCCTTACCGGCAGTTTTATCGGGCTTGTAATGTCATTCCCCTACATCGTGCGTGCGGGCGGCAAAGCGGATGTGCACAGCACCAGGAAAACATTCTTTTCAAAATACGGGCCTATCTACGGGATGGTTTTTGGATTCGGTCTCTGGCTTCTCGTTTTCATGCCTGTGACTTACCTTGCCATACTGCCGGTTCTGAATTCGTTTGAAAATCAGGACGTGGCAATAGGACAGCAATTCCCCACCGGTGCGACCACGACTGCAAGCTTCTTCCGATTGGCAACTATGGCTGACCAGGTAATTTTCGGCGCTATTGCGTTTAACATGTTCTACGGGCTTTTGGTAGGGATCATGATGCAGTCCTTCTTTGAAAAGTACACCGGCAAAGCCCGGCCGAACGAGTCTGACGAGGGTCAGCCAGAAAGCACAAGCACTCAGGTTACCTGAAAGTTTCCCCTCCTGCAATCTCGTCGCAGCAAAGACAGGTGGAGCTGAAAACTGGAAAGCAAGATTCGTCATTGTGAAAAAAGTTTTCGGGGAGCTGGCTAAAGTCCAGCCGCTCGGCCTCGCTTCACTCGCGCTTCACGAGAACAAAGTGCGGCACATTTGCGATCGTGGCAGCATACGATGTCTTGAACTCCCATCCCAGCGCTAATAGCCTCCTCGCTTCTGCCGCATCCTGCACGGCCGCGACATCGACTATTCTTTTCTTCACGAAAGTCAAAGATTTGTGCACATGCTCTTCTCCGTTTTCGTTGACGAGCTTCCACTTTGCCTTTCCCGTCGCCGGATCCTCGCCCAGCTTTTCAAAAGAAATCATCTGGCCGGGGAAGCCTGCAGAATTGCATCGGTTGCACTGTTGCATCTTTTTCTGCGGTTTTGACGCTTCCGCTTGTATTGTAGACATTGCTCTATTTTCGTGCAATAGGCTAATAACATATGGAGTACCGAAGGGGGAGGGGGTGCACGATCCATATTTTGCTTGGGTTCGCCATTATCTGCGCTCGCCCTTCACAATAGTCCTGTAAAACAGGTCGGCAATGACTGGGAGTTCGAGGTAATCTACGAGAATTGCTATCCATGCTGCAATGAATGGCAGCTGCAAGGCGGCCGAAGGACCAAAGAATGTCGCGTAAACTATTTCGTCAGTTATCCAAAAGATGTGAAAGACTTGTACGGCTAAGAGCACAAACATCAACGAGTTTCTTGTCCTCTTATTACCTTTGTATGCGCTCAGACCGTAGAATACCAGTCCCGCAACTAATCCGGGAATTTCTATGTAGTCTATAATCACAAAGAAAAGAAAAAGGAGTCCTGACTGGGAAAGGCCCGCGCTCGGATCCTGAGTAATGCGCTTTATTACCACGTCGGAGGTCAGCCAGTAGAGATGCACGAGCTGAAGAGATATGAGGACAAAGGCCACCCGTAGGTTGAGGTTCTCGTATTTGTGCCAAAAAATTACGAGCTTGTCAGCGATTGTCGACAGGAAAATCGTGCCTCTGGGTTCCAGTACCAGTCCGTCCGCATCGATTATTACTTTTCCCTAGTCTGCTAGGTAAGTGATGTAGATTCGCCGGATTGTCGCGTCGTAATGTTGATATCGTAGTTGGAAAATTTCCGGAAAATTACGGATCAGGCCGGTACCTTGTACCGCTCGTTAAGGTATAGCATTCCCTTAAGTATGTCGCGCGCCTGATCTGCCGAAAGCTTGACTTTATGGAGAAAATCCTGGCTCATGCCAAGTGACAACAGCCTAGTCCCAGCATGAGTCTCCACTTCCCGGATGTCAAGGACACCCGGGCCGGATGCGAGCAATTCCTTGATCCTACCGTAATGGTTGAGGAATTCCTTGCCCTTATCTGTAGTTTTGAATTGTCCTTTGCCCGGATTTAGTTCCACCAGACCCTTGTTGACTAGCTCATCCGTGTAAAACTTTAGCATGTCGTGGCTCAGGTTGCCTCTGTACATGATATGAGTTCGCTTGGCGTCCCCTGTTAAGCAGACTCCGAGGATGTCCCCGATGATTTCTATCTTGCCCCTATTGCCCTTGGACTGGGATGGCTGCCTTGCCCTGGGCGAGTTGGATTCGCTCAAGTTTCCGGCCTACCTCCCTCTACTCTTTGACTTCTTTACCTTGTGACCCTTTCTGTCCAGGTCAATCTTTTTGGCGTCCTTTGAATCATCCTTGCAATCACTCTTGCCAAGTTCGCCGGAACCGGCAGTGCAGGAATCAGAAGAAGAATTGCTCAACTTCGCGCCTATCGCCAGTTTGATTGGTCCGGCAGCCTCGGCTTCAAAGTGTGACGGAATTATTAGACCTCCCAAGGCAAAAACGCAAGCTGCAAAAACGGCGGATTTAGCTCTCAAGCCTGTGTCTCAAGTGCTAATTCTGCCCTCTCAACTGATATTGGCTAGTATGTAGCTT
>DATEEE010000128.1:0-7718 GCA_035281285.1 Nitrososphaera sp. | reverse complement strand
ACCAGTGCCGACGCGTGATTTCGAAAGGTTCCATGCGCCAAGCGATATTCCTGTCCTTCCCACACAAAAGAAGGGACAAAGTCAAGATAACTGAACGGCCTGCTATCGTGTAAAACGATGTAAGCTGACCGCTCGACCATTGCCTGTGCCAGTGCCGACATTGTCAGGGTCGCCCCTGTGAGTGTAGGCTGTCACTGTCATCCGCAGTGTCATTGTCTAGTCTCGACCATTCCGATTTTGCGCAGCTCCCGGCAAGGAGCCGGCGAATTTTTGTGTCGAAACTATCTCCTTTCTTGCCAAGTGAAGTCAGATGCTCGTACGTCTCTGACCTCACCTGAATCATTTTTCTTGATTTCTTTTGGGCTTTCATTTCCCTTAGCCCACTGCAAATGGGCGCTAAGGAGCCAGCCACGATTCTACCCAGCTAGGTCTAGACATTAAACGATGTTGAGCCTATTAACTCTGCCTACGGAAACTACAGGATGTCCGCCGCTACAATATGTTGCTGTAAGGGTCATTAATGGACTGGCGTCGCCAGTCCCCTAGACGTTGCCGTAGCGCCTTACATATTGCAGTATTTGCTGCACCGTCGTCTTCCTTCTATTTTCTCTCATGAGATATTCTTCAAAGTACGTAAACCTTAGTCATAGGTGTGAATTCCATCTAGGGCTTGATTTTCTACCAACCGGAAAATGTGAAATTGTCTCCTGTTCCTTATGAAATCATTCGAATAGTTTATTCCGTTGATTCTCTATCCTTTGGAAAATACTGTAAAACACTGCGGTATTCAAGTTCGGAAACAGCATCCAAGAGCTCGCGTTCAATCGCAGGTTGGAGATGAATGCCGATATTCGCTCTGATGATATCATCATGTCCCGTCCCGCACATCCCCCAATAGATTTTCTTCCTGACTAAGCCCCTAGATAGCAGATCCTCAATAGTCGCTCCCGCTTCGGATTCAGATGCGAAAAAGGTTGGAGAATGGTCAACCATGCGGCTCAATATCTCGATGTAGTAAGGAATTGTGAGGTCTCTCCTTGTCCAGAAAACCGAATGCAGGGCTTCAATATCTTTCTGGATAATGCTAGGATAATGGCCTTTTAATGCATCAATGATAGCGAGGTCGGCGCTCTCGAAAAACGTTCTTGCCGAACCTTTGAGCTGCCTTTTGAAAAATTCATCCTCGATCATCTTCGTATGCTACCAATACAACGTCGCTATCATAAATATCCGCCCTTTTCGGATCCAATTCTGGAACCGCCGGCGCGCGGTCAAAAATGTTCACACTATCTTTAGAGTCTGTCTTTGATACAATTTATCCGATGGAATACAAAGGAACGAACTCTAGAGATGCGAATCCCTCCGAATCCAGAGTCACCGCTCACATACTTCATAATAACAAGAATTAGTCAACATGAACCAAGCTTGCCATTATCTTGTCCGCCGGTATCTTTTGCTCGACCCCGGCTGCAATCGCAGCAAGATTCCTAATCTCTATTGAAATTAGCTTGAGCGACGCCAATACATTGGCTACAGTAAACACAGTCCTGAAGGAGTTCATTACTCTCCGCAGCGCTTCTTTCTCAAACGCCGCCTCTATTTGCATTATTGCGTCAATGTCATTAACTGCGTTCCTCGGAATCATTTCCTTGTAGGCCCCGGTCCCCAGTTCCCCAATGGCCTCCTGTATCTTTTCAATGTTGATCATCTTTTGTATAGTCTCCTTTGACACCTTGGTCGTCGTGGTCACTATCAGGTCGCTAACTTCCGCCGGAGTGAGCCCCCAGAACTTGCCGCGCAATACGGCGAGCACGTTGTAGGTGTCAACGTCTATTCCTACTAGTTTATTGACGTCCTGCAGTTTCGATTCAAACGCAATGGCCCTGTCAAGCGACTTGTAGAAAGCATGGTCAAGAAATGTGTCAAATACGCGCACATCGCCCTTTTCCTTGTAGGCCTGGGCCGCCTTTTTCGCGTCCTCGCCAAACTCGCTCCCAGCCAATGAATTCACTGCTTCGTCAAAGTCCTTGGACACTAGCGCCTTGACAACCAGGTCCCTCCTTCCCACAAGCTCTTCAGCCCTCAGGTTCACCTTCGGTAATAGCTCCTCGTACGTCTTGCCCATAGCCTTGCCCTTTAGAATAATCTTCAGGTTCCACGTGATGTACTTTACAAAGTATGCATTCAAAACCGCCGATCCGTTTGCAACGTTGACCATCTTGGCGTGCGTGTTCACAAGGTGCTCCCGCAGCGCGCCCTCCACCTTTTCAGCGGTGAACGGCTTGGTCAGCTTTGCCAGCGCGTCAAGGTAGACGGTGTTTTTCATCCTGGTGACGAGCTCCTCAATGTCGCGCGACTCTGAAAGCGTCTGGAGCTCTGTCTTGGAAAGCATCCTGCCCCTCATGCTGTGGGCAAGCACCGTGCCGAAAATCTTGTTTGGCATGCTGACCTTGTTCGTGTTCAAAGCAGCTTCAGGTTCGCCACTACTCAATAAAAAGCCTTTGTTCGACCGTTGATTTCTGCAAGCAGAACTTGATGACCTGCCCTAAGAATATCTCAGGATAAATCGAAGAATCTACGGCTGCATTAGAGCCAGCTGGTACCAGCAAATTGGGCACGGCCGGTCTTCCTCAATCTTTTTCAGGAACACCGCGCTGCCATCCTCTATTGCGACGAGCGTCAGGAACACAGTGCATCCGTTGCTTGCAGTCTCTCCAATTCGCAGCGTAATGGGGAGGCCGTTTTCCATCGCAATCGGGTACTCCACATAGTTCAGGCCTTCCACCCTGTCAGGAAATATGCTCTGGACAAGCAGGGGGCCTTCGCGCTGGCCTTCAGCTAGCCGTACAACGGTCGAGTTTCCATTCTCGGGGGCAAATGGCTTTCGCACTTCTCTGAACTTGCGAATTTCTAGCGCATATTCTGTAGCAGCGTCATCCGAAATGGTCACATTGCCAGTCACAGGCGACTTGAAAGAAACAAACATCATCTGCTTACTGCCGTCAACTTCAACATGGACATAGTCGCCAAGCTGAATTCCAGAGTCGCCGGAAATCAAAGTTATCTGGCCATCGAGGCATTCCGACATCCCCCCCGGGCCATGGGCGCATTCAGCTGAAAAAGGCAAAAAGCCCATAGTGACTCTCTGCAGCCGATCTTCGTCTCTCATCGCAAATATTGCAGTTCCATTGCCCCTTTCAAGGCTCCACGCGGAAATGAAGCGGGCTATTGTGGAATCTTCGCTGATCGCGCCGACATAAACTGCCCGGGCCGTGATCGAGCCGCCGCCGTCCTCCGAAAGCACCACGGTGGCAACATATTCTGAAGGCTGGATCTGCTGCGAGCTTACAGGGTAAGGCTGCACTCCCGTGAGCTTGAGCACATAGTCGCCCACTTGGCGCTCCGACAGGCTTACGTCGCTCCCGGCCCCTGAAGTCAGAACAAAGTTTTCCGGGTCAGTGCCAGACGCGATAACGCCGACTAGAATTGAAACCTGGCCGGCCCAAATGCAGATTGCGTCAGCCGGGCACCTGGAATCCTCGGTGACGTTTAGGAACTTTATCGTGACGCCTGTGCCCTCTACTTCGACGCTCTCGCCAAAGGCCAGATCGAACGGAATCCCCGGGCGAGCTCTGGCAGGGACATCGATCGATGCAGTCGCTGGCCCGGAAAATAACCACATAGGAAACAGCATCCCGAGAGCAATTAGCATGACCAACGCCGACCGAATTCGCCCGCGCTCAAACATCAATTGGGATCGTGGTATGCAGCGCTAGGATATATTGTGAGTGGACGAATACTCCAGCGGCCCAGAAAAAGGCTATAACCAGCTTTGCCCACTTTACTGCTGCTTGGTGCGGATCGACGACGACATACTCAGAATGCTGATAAAGTCCAAGGACATTGCCCTGGTCGCAAGCGTCAGCTCAAAGGGCATCCCCAACATTTCACCCCGCTATGTCCTTGGCATCATTGACAACGAAAAGCTGCTGTTTGCCGATGCATTTGAAAACAAGACCTTCCACAACATCGAGGCCTGGCCAAAGGTCTCTGTCGCGATATTTGACAAGGACGCAGAGAGCGGCGGCTACCAGCTCAAAGGCGACGTGGTCGAGGTAACAGACACCACGCTCATTTCCAGGGCCGAGGCCAAGCTCAGAGGCTTTGGGATAAACCTCAAGCCAAAAAAGGTGTGGACGCTCGACGTGAAGGAAATATTTTCACTCGAGCCCAGCGAGAAATCCCGGTACGCAATCTCGTCATACTATAGCTGAAAAATTCAGTGGGAAAACCTAGCTCTGCACTTTTGCCTGTTCTTTTTCTCTGCCAAACGACTGCATGGCAAGCCCGCTAAAGATTAGAGTCGCAGCCAACGCGGCGGAGACTATTACCTGTTGTGGCGCCAGGTTGAACACGAATCCTACCACGAACGATATCCCGGCTCCTACTGCGCTGTACGGGATCCACTTTGTCACGGCCAATCGCGCTCTGTCCATCTAGAGTAATATGCGCGGATTCGGTACTTAAATCATAGCTGCTAACTAGACCGAATGATAAACAGCAGACCTGCGAACACGGATATTTCTAATCAGATACTTTTATCGGGATTTCCGCTACGGGCCCTGAAGCTCCTTCTCTAGAGAGCTCGTCCGGCGTCATGTAAACCTGAAGCGCATAGTCGCCCGAGCTCTGCGGAACCCAATACATTTCAAGCTCGACTACGCTGGTTGAGCTGACGTCCCCATGCATGACCGCCGCATCCAGGAATGAGTCATTCGCGCTGTGCGACAATTCTTCCCCGCTGGCTCTCACACCCAGCGTAATGTGGTACTTGCCGGCGTCAAGGTCATTCTGATTTGCAATGCTGGCCCGAATCACCACGAGCTCGTTAGCCGTCAGCTCCATTCCCGGCGCCACTTCGCCCAGCAATTCCCCGCTTGCGTTCAGCGCCACTATTGAATTCAAGACTGGAGCAGAAGTCAATTGCATCATGTCCGCACTTTCCGATGCAGGCGCGTTAGCCCCATCCGTCTCCTTTGCGAGCTGGGACTCGTCTTCCGTTGACGCCCTCTGCTGGTCAAGGGCAGATTCATTTGACTGCAGCAATTGTCCGTCGTTGACGCCGCCCTGGTTTCCAAAAAACGACAGCACGAAAACAAAGCCTATGGCTGCCGCAATGCCTACGCCGGCCATGCCATAAGTCGGAAACGATCCCATCTGCTTACTATTTCATCCTCATTACTATAATATCATGGTTTTCTAAAAAAAGTTTAGAGGATGGACTCGCCATCCAGTACTGCAACCGTCACCTCTCCGTCAAGCACTTCTATGTGCCCGCTGTGGACCTGCTCGTTTACATCGACCACGGCAAAGTCAACATGGTACTCGTTCTCGCTGATGTGCGAGATCATGTCCATGTGTATGTCCATCTCGTTGTCGATTTCAATTCCAAGCTCTGGCAGCTTTGACTCGAGAAACGCCCTTGCCGGCTCTGTAAGTCCAAAGCCGCCGGTTTCTTCCGCGCTGGTCCCGTTACCCATGACAAAGACCACGTGCACGCTGCTAGAGATCTCTTGCTCTCCCGGCATTATCGGCGTTGGCGCTGCTTCGCCTACCGCTGCGTCAAATCCCCTGCCATAGACCGGAAAGTACGCGTCGTTTAGGTTGATTGACTGGACTCCGGTGATCTGCATTCCCACAGCCTCTGCAGCAATCTCGGCTCTGTGCCTTGCATTTGCAATGGCTTCAGCGATGAGGCCGTCGCGGATTGCCTGCTGGCTTTGCTGCGAGACAAAGAAGTACACTCCATTTACGTTGTTTGCCCCTGCTTGCACTGCTGTGTCGATCACCTCGCCCGCGCCGACGTCGCCGCCAACTTCAAGCGTGACTGTGACGCTGTTTGACGCCCTGTAGCCAGTTATGACGTTCTTTGGCTGGCATTCGGGTGGAGGCGGATATATCGCAGGGCATGCGGTAACCGGGTACATGAACTCGTAGACTGGGTAGACGCTGTAGCTGCTGGTGCTTATCTGGTCTTCAGAAATTCCAAGCGCCTTCAGGGCAGAGATCAATTCGGCCATCAAGTCTGCATTTCTGCTCGCGGCTTCCTGTGCTGTGGTCCCGTTGGTTTCCACGCCGGCAGTCACCGAGAACATGTCAGGCTTGACCTTGGTCGACGCAAAGCCCGACGTTGAAATTGTTGATGTGCCCCCATAGCCGTGGTAGTATGGAGCAGAGATGAGCTTGGCTTCGTCCGGCTGCGAAGCGGACTGGCCTTCCGCGCAGTGCACAAGGGACGGGTCTGTTTCGCAATCGATATCGTCAGCGCTCGTTACTGGCGTTTGAGTGCTGTTTGTCTGGGCAGCTGCATTGAGCATCTGGGTGCTGCTGTACGCAGCTGCAAAAATTCCCAGGGCAAGAATGCCCGTCAAAACAAGCAACTTTGCTTCTTTACGGTTTGACATCTTTACAATGGCATAGATTGGATATTTAGTAAGACTATGTTTCAGAACGCCATTTTCGGTCTGTTCTACGTTTCAGAACGGCGGGTAATCGATTGAAAGTTGAGCGTTTGACGATGTCTGCAAATCCGGTTTCAATCTAACTGCTTTTGATATCTCTGAGGATTGCCGATTGAGAAGCTGGGAATGTGGAGTTAGCCAGAGTACACGACTTTGATTGGCAGATGCAGCGCCAGGATGGCTGTCAGGATGAAATTGCTGGAATAAGCTGTGGGTCTAGCTTCTTTGTGGCTTAGCCAGCCTTGTATAGAAATACCAAAGATGACACAACGATATATAGACAGCTAACACTTTATACAGCATGCGAAGACGAGAGCTACTGAAAGGCGACGCATTCCTATTCGCCCAGAGGCTGGACAGCAAGCCAGTCTACACCATGGAAGATGCGATTTCAGTAGCTGGCTCTGCCAAGACTGCGTACAGACGTCTGAATGCTTTAAAGTCACTAGGTCTCGCCAACTACAAGCGCGGCAGGTTCATACTCAAAACGGCTGTAGTTGCGCAGCCGGCAAATATTATAGACGAGCTTGTACCGTCGCTAATCGCCCTGAGTAAAGCCAGAAGGTTTGGACGAAACTATAATGAATCGGACACTAGGTTTGCCTTGAAAAACGTTTCAGATAAATTCATTACACTGGATTACAAGGCGTACGAGCTAACGAAATTCCAAGTTCCCTTGGATCTATACATCTACGCAAAGGATGTTGACAAGCTTGCTGATTTTCTGAAGAAAAAGGGGTTTAGGGAAGGCAAGAATGGCCACGTTATACTCCTTCCAAAAATTGGCGATTTCTCCAATGAAATTCAACGGGTTTATCTTGATTGCATAGCAAACGGCGAACGGAGCACAATGGACGCAATAGCCATAGAGCTATTATACGAAGAGAGGCTGGGCTCGAGAGGCCTGTTTCCAGTACAGCTAGTTAAAAAGGTGCAAGAGGACCTACCATTGTCCAACCGCAAGTGAAATCATGCATCTGCTAATCCAAGCAGGTTCGAGAATAACTCCAAACCGTTCAGTCAAACAGCGATCCGATGAGCTTTGAAATCTTTTTCGAAAACGCCAAGAGCCCAAAGTGAATTCCAAAGCTGATTCCGGCCGCAACTCCAATGTTCATTTCGCCGACCTGGTAAAGGCCGATGAATAGGGCGAGCGGCGGAAGAGTAAGGACCATTGCCATCGCTGTGCTAACCCAG
>DATEEE010000127.1:0-3492 GCA_035281285.1 Nitrososphaera sp. | reverse complement strand
TTCGGGCGCAGGATTCTGTCAGGGATGAAGTCCGGATTCACTCGGGATGGTCGTGCGCACGATAGCCGCGGCCACTAGGTCGCGATGTCAAGCTCGAACTAGATCGGCTCGACTCGGTGCTTGCGCCGCACGTCATGGCCTAGCTCGTCCGCGCATTTCCACGCCAACAGTGTGTAAACCTTAGAAGCCGGTACTCTCAAAGAATTAAGGTTTCCAGAACCTGTAACCCGCGCAGGTGAACAAATCGGCAATTCTATTCAAAGAACATAATTACTATGAAATATCAGCATCCAACCACATTGATTCTGCCAGGAACGATCAGACGGTGCGTTGCCTATGTAGATAACTCGCTGGCTCGAGATATTGCATTTCAAGAAAAGGAGAGTGACACCCTCGTTATCACGTTCGCGGGAATGGCGGGCATATTGAGGACAGTCGCTCGCATAAAGCGAAAGCTGGGCCTGGCAACTCGCCCCTTCGAGTTCGCCCACACATTGCACGAGATGCCCTGCGACGCGGTCTTCCTCCGCGACAGGCATAGGGCATATTACCATTCGGGCGTGAAGGGAGTCGGCTACAACATCGAAGAGGTATCAGAATTTCTCAAACATTTCATTAAGGTGAGGGAGTACAAGACGGTAGTTACGCTGGGCCACAGCATGGGCGCTCACGCATCGCTACTTTTCGCGTCCAGGATTGGCGCGAATATCAGCATCGCGATTTCTCCCCCGACATTCCTCGAAGCACAGACCAGGTCAAAACACCGTGACGAAAGATACGATTATGAGAAGAAAAGACTTTGTAGGGACCATCCAGGTTCGCCGTATCTTGACCTGAGGGACTACTTCCTATCGTCTAAGCGCATGAACTTTGCCCCGTCGTGCACCTACTGCATCTTTTATGGCGAAAATGACGGGCTCGATAGAATCCATGCGAAAAGGATGAAAGGCCTTGGCCAGAGAGTCGAGCTTTTCGAAGTGAAGGGCTCAGGCCACAATGCCGCCAGGGCAATCAGAGACTCGGGACTCTTGTCCGGCATGCTAAACCAGATCCTGAATTCGAGGTACCATGGCGATGTGGATGATCTGATAGATCTAATTAGGGCCGACGCATCTATCAGCGGTCAGGAATTGCAGTCACACGCGTAATCTTGCGAGTTCTGGTTTTGAAACAGCAAGATTGTTCCGGAATAGGGCTGACATAACCACTGCACGACAGTCTTATTATATCAGAACTGGCGAATTGAGTAGCTGTCAGTGGCTAGCAGGAACCGGATACTAGTTGTAATCATACCTGTCGTAGCGATTGCTGTTGGCCTGTTAATGGTTTTTGCACTCCCGCTGGCATCATCGTCTCCACCGCAGGAAGTGGAGGAATCTGAGCAATATGACTGCACGACACCGGCAGCCGGCATAAATTACCTAATAATCGAGATGGGCGGCGAAGGGACGTCTGGAACAAGGCGCCAAGCTGCCTCTGTCCTTATGGACAGATTCTGCAACACTGCCGGATTTCTTCAAGAGATAAGCGGCATGGCGTATCCGAGTATTGGCCTAGTATCCTACGGGTGCGATGTTACATCTGGCAGCATCGAAGACTCGCATGGCCTCAAGAGTGTTCTGACAGAATACCAACCAATCTACTGTGAAGCCGCCACCCTCGGAGTACTCGAGCGCGCGGAGTTTATGGGGCTGGCGGTCCATGACTTTGAAGAAGAAATCGCGGCATACATCCAGAACCAAAAGGACACTTTTGATTATGAAAGTGAGAATACCGACACTGGACCGGACCCCAATATCCAGGTAATTGATACGAAGTACGTAGACGCGGAAGTTAGCGAAATCAGGAATTTGATAAAGTCAGCCAGCGACCTTGCTTCAGAGCGCCATTACTTCGAAGCAACCAAAACCCTTGAAAATGCCAATGCCAGGTTGATTCAGCTGTCGTCAGATGCCTACTCTTCATAGTAACGTAGATTCCGGCGTCAACGGTTAGGTTAACGTGACCCCAATAAATTAATCATCCGAGCCGATTACGACGTAGTTTTCTTAGCTAGAAGATAACTACCTATGAAGTAAATGTAAGATTATTTTGAGATACACACTATTCTTTTATAGTAGTTTGATTTTCAGAAAGACGGGATGCCATGATGGGGAAGGTTGATGTCGCCGCGATGATCCTTGACGTTGCTTCGGAGGAAATTCTGGCACGAGATCTGGAAGCCAAAGTAAACATTTCTTCCAAGAGCTTCACTGAACAGCTGAAGACACTGGAGTCGCGGAAGCTAATACGCATTTCTCCGACCGAAAGAAAAGTAAAAATCACGAAGCGCGGCGCCCAGTTCCTACAGCTTTACAATTCCATACACACAAGGTACCTCACTGTTCCTGCTTGAGCAACCATACTTCGTCAACCCTCAGTCGATCCTCGAAGATTCTGGGCAAGTGAGTTTAAAAGTGGCTGCAGGCTTTTCGCAGGCATGGTCAAAGTCGAAAAGTCAAAAACGGTGAACGCGCCGCAGGAAAAAATATTTTCGTTGATTACCGATTTTGAAAAGCTTCCGTCGAGGTTTCCGAATCGCTATCGCGCAGTCAAAATAGTAGAAAGGTCCGGCAATGTGGTTACCGCCGAAGAGGACGTTACTGTTGCTGGGAGGGAGATTCACCAAGTGGTAAAGCACACGCTCGACCCATCCAAAAAGCTCAGAAGCGAGGTGATAGAAGGTGACACAAAGGGCACGGTGGTTCAGATCTCGCTTACACCTGAATCGGGAGATAGGACGAACGTCTCCATCGACGCTGACCTGAAGCTCGGCAAGATGGGTTCAATGCTAGGCCTTCTTGCAAAGGGCAAGATCAAAGACGGCCTCGAGCGCATGATCGACGAATTCGAAAATACGGTGAAATCCGCCGGCCTCTGACTAATCTTACGGTAACTATTGAGGCCCGCCTGCGGGGAAAGAAAATAGCACTCGTTCTTCGGCCATTCAAACGTATGCAGGAAAGATTCTAAGCAAGGAGGACCCCTAGGTGCGACAGTGGAAGTGGGCCTCGCCGCATTTGACATGGATGGGACGCTCATACAAGGGAGAGTCGTATTCGCGCTGGCCGAGAAATTTGGCTTGTCCGAAAAGATCAGGCAGATCCAGTCATCTGGACAGGATGGTCACCTCCAGACCGTTGCCATAGCCTCGCTTTTTACTGGCATCTCTAAGCGAGATCTAGAGGCCGCTGTAGAGTCGCTTCCGCTTACAAGAAACTGCGAGAGAGCGGTAACAATTCTAAAGGAAAGTGGGAGCAAAGTTGGAATAATAAGCGACAGCTACACCGCAGCGGCGGGCGTAGTCGCGGCTCGTCTTGGGATGGACTTTGTCGCAGCAAATGAGCTCCAGATACGCGACGGAACGATTACGGGTTTTGTACGCATGCCGCTCGGATGGGAAAAGATAGACTGTTTTTGCAAAATTTCAGTTTGCAAGCGATACCATCTCGA
>DATEEE010000126.1:0-10067 GCA_035281285.1 Nitrososphaera sp. | reverse complement strand
TAGCCTTGAGACTGGTCAGGTGGTATCGGAAAGCGCTCTTTCACTCGAGCCAGAGTGGAGGTCATTTGACGCAGGCGAAGGAATCGATCGCTCTAGGGCAGGCGTACCAACGTCGCTTGCCAGGCATGACATGGGTCTGTCTACCGTTATTGGCAGGACCGATCGCGACGCGGGCGGGCGAGCCATTGATTCGAGCATGCGGTTCCGGATGGAGCGGCTAAAGAAATGGGACAGCCGCAGCCAGAGGCATTCGCCGTCTGAGAGGAACCTCCAGCAAGCGTTCAGCATGCTTGCCAAGATAAAGGAGAGAATGGGCCTCCCGGACTCGGTCGTTGAAAAGGCAGCTTACATTTACAGGAAGGCTCAGGAGAGAAAGCTCATCCGCGGCCGGACCATCGGTTCAGTACTGGCGGCCTCTATCTATGTCGCCAGCAGGCAGATGGGAGTCCTCAGGACTCTGGACGACGTGGCTTCTTCAAGCAACGTCAAGCCGAAGGACGTGGGAAGGTCATACAGGATTATAGTCTCCAACATGGAGCTGCAGGTTCCAATGCTCGACCCGGCAAAATACGTGGTAAAGGTAGCCAACAACACGAACATCAGCGAGCGGACAAAGAGAAAGGCAGTTGCCCTTATCATCGAGGCGCAGCGCAAGGGCATTTCTGTCGGCAAGGACCCGATGGGAATAGCAGCGTCGGTTCTGTACCTGGCGGGCCAGGTAAACGGCGAGCCAAAGACGCAGTCTGACATTGCAAAGGCGTCCGGCGTGACTGAAATCACGGTAAGGAACAGGTCAAAGGAGCTAAAGGCCAGGCTCGGCCTGGCTGCAGGTGCCGGCGACGTGATCGCAAACTAGGAAAGCCTTATCTGCACTGGCACTCATATTAGTAGCAAATGTGCGACTACATGTACTACGAGTACAAGCAGAGGGCAAAGGCAAAGAACCTTCAGCCGGAAGAACCTGAACTCGAGAAGGTGGCGGAAGAGAAGCCAATAGTAGTCAAGGCCTGATCAGACTCTTCCCTTTCTTTTTTGCATTTTTGACATGGCGTCAGCCAGCTTCATAGCCGGGGGCATTCCGCCTCTGCCGAATTTCTTAATGAGTGAAACCGCGGTGCCAAGGCTTACCCTGTAACCCACACTGACGTACAACGCCCTGCACCCATAGCGGATTTCCTGTCCGAGGATCTGCCCGTCCAGCTCGACTGAGCCGTCAGCGTTCACTTTTCCGCACAGAAGGCTTTTCGCAATCCCAATAGTCGGCTTGTCTAGCTTTACGCCAAGATGGCATGCGAGGCCGCACCTCCGGGGGTGGAGCCTTCCGTGGCCATCGACCAGCAGCAGGTCAAAGGGAGCCAGCTTTTTCAGAGTCTTGATGGCCGGTGGCGATTCTCTGAGCATAAGGTAGCCGGGAATGTACGGCGCCGTGATCGCGCTTCTTGACTCGGCAGTTTCTACGACTTCACCCTCAGGCGACGTCACTACGGCCGAGCAAAAGGCGGTCTTGCCAGAGTACGCAACGTCCACCGCGCATACGCGGCGAATCTCGCCAAAGTCGTCGGTATCCTTAACCCGTCTCGATATTTCAGCCTGTAGCTTTGAGGCGGCCTTAACCGCTGTCGCTGCCGCCAACGCGGTACTTCACGCCCGATTCTCTCAGCGCACCCTCGATGAACGCATCGCTGCCCGCAAAGATTACTTCGTCAAAGCTATTGTTCTGGAAAAAGTTCCTGAGCGATTCTGAAAAGGTGGGAAAGTCTGCTGCAAGGAAATTTTCTCTTGTGGCGACGTTGTGAGCGGCAGGAAAGATGTCGGAAATTTCGGCCGGGATCAGGCCGAGAAAGGGATTGTAAGTGCATAGCTGCGACTCGGGGAAATCTCGAAGGGCTTCTCTGTAGCGCCGGGTCGCATAGAACGGGTGAAGCTCACTTTCCGGGCAGATCACCAGCCTGCGCATTTTTGATTTAAATTTTGAAACCATAGCCCTGTAGCGCCTTGCCTCCGGTCGGTACTGGTCTAGTGGGTCGTAGAGGTAGATCGCCTTTTCCTTGAAAGCCGGCGTGCTCGCGGAAAGGATCTCAAGCCCGGCAAAAAGCCGTGCTGCCTCTGCTAGTTTGGGATGAGCCCGCGCTTTTTGCATCACGTACTCCCAGAGCCGGCCGTCGAGGATCGACTGCTTGACCGAGTCAACTTCTGCCTTGAGGACGTGAAGGTTGTGCCTTGCTACTTCGATTGTGCGCTGCGCAAGTTCCAGTCCACGCAGCTCTCCGAGAGTGTGGCCCGAGCAGACAGGGCACTGGCACGGCAGGTATGAAAGGTCGTCCAGCCTCTGCGTCCCGTTCGGCGTCATGTACCGGCCGTCCTTGGCGTACAACATGTAGGACGCAGAGTCAAAGGTGTCGCAGCCCAGCGCGACTGCAAGCGGAATCGTAAGCGGGTGGCCGGCTCCAAAGAGGTGCACTGGCTTTGCCGGGATCACCTTCTTGGCAGTTTCAATCATGCGCGCCAGTGTCGCAAATTCATAGGCTTCCATCAGCTCGACCGGGCTTCCCAGGGCCATCATCTGAAATCCCATCGAGTCCAGCTCTGCGGCTGAATGCGCCACGAGGTCAGAGTGTTCTGCGCCCTGGACCGGCCCGACCCAAATTGCGTCAGTCTCGCCGACCACCCTGAGTGTCTCTCTGGAATTGGCAAGGGTCGTCTCGACGTACTGCTTTGCCATTTCGTAATCAAGGCCGTAGCCGGTCGGCTTGTCCAGCGGAATCGGGATGTCGCTTCTGATGTCCTTTTCGAATTGAGCCATGGTCGCCGGATCGACTTCGACGGAGCCATATTCGAGCACCTGGTAGCCGCCCGAGTCGGTCATGACCGCGCCGTCGTAGCCGATGATGTCGTGTATGCCTCTTTTGCGCGCGTCGTCGCCGTAGTGCCGCAGGGTAATGTAGGCGTTGGTAATTACGAGGTCAAAGCCCATCTTTTTCAGCGACTTTGCGCTTATTGTCTGCCTCACAGGGTGGACCACCGGCACAAATGCCGGAGTCTCAACTGTCCCGTGAGGGGTCTCGAGCTTTCCTATGCGTCCTGCAAGATCCGAGTGCCGGATCTCGAACACAACTACTTCCGCGTCTCCTTCATGAAATCGTCGTAGATCTGCCGTACTCTGTCTGCGGTGGGGCCGGATCCTTCCTCGACTCCGGACTGAGTCACCTTTATCCTGTCCATGATAATTATCGCGCCAATGTCGTCCCTGATCTTCACAAGGCCGGGAAATACGCGGGCAAACCTGTCGGCCAGCGCCTTGAAGTCAAAGGGCTTTTCCATTAGGCGTACTTCCTTGACGAACGAGCCGTTCAAGATCATCTTCATGATTCCGTGGGCCTCGACGTTGTCAAGCACAATGTCGAGCTTTTCGTCGATGCCGGCAAGCGTGCCGCTGTAAACTTTGTTATCTGAAGTCTCTATGGAGACTTTTTTTCCAAGGAACTGGAGTGTCTCCTCTCCAAATTTGCGAGTAACAAGGGATGACATTCTCTTGCAGTATGACTCGCGGTTATATATATACGAATTTTCGAATGGCCGCTTCCGGCAGATACTGCAGGCGCGCTGCCGCGCAGCCCATGGAAAGTTTATAGGCTATTTCTGTGGGCGGTTTGGCGCAGATTACTTGATGCTGCACGGATTACTGCCATCCTTAATAGCGATCGCCGCGCTTTGAAAATTGCGTGCGCGCTGACAGCTACAAAGAGAAAGAAGGGGCGATTCATCCGGCGACTAGATTACGCCATGTCAGTCTGAACGTTTCTGACGTGCAGCGCTCGCTTGAATTTTACACTTCCATTCTCGGCTTTAGATCCATGGGACGGCCTTCCGGCGAAAGTGCTCAACTTTCTGTTCCCGGGCATCCCAATCATCTAGTCGAGCTTTTGCGCGCGGACGTGCATGATTTGGATGGCCCCAGAAGGGCCGGCCTCTACCATTTTGCTGTGCTGCTTCCGGAAAGAAAAAATCTGGCAGATGTGCTTGCGCACCTTGCGGAAAATCGTGAACGAGTGCATTTTGACGGGCTTGCCGACCACCTGGTGTCGGAGGCGATCTATATCCGCGACCCGGACCACATCGGGATAGAGATTTACCGCGACAGGCCGGCTTCTGAATGGAGCTGGAGCAATGGCACATTACAGATGGCGACTGAGAGGCTGGACACAGAGAACCTTTCAAGAGACGAAACTCCCGAAGGATGGAAAGGCATGCCGGCCGGAACGACAATCGGGCACGTGCACCTGCACGTGAGCAGCCTGCCGTCGGCTTTGAAATTCTATTCACAAATTCTTGGGATGAAATTGACGTGCAAGTACCCTGGCGCATATTTCTTTGCTGCCGGCAACTACCATCACCACGTCGCGGCTAACACTTGGCTCGGAGAAGGAATCGGACGCGCAGAGCCCACCAAGATTGGCCTGAACCACTTTGCCCTCGAGCTTCCCAATTCAAAAGCGGTAGAGACAACACTCGGCAGACTGGCGCGGAGTGGCGCTCGGCCAGAAATTTCTGACGGCCAGGCAACTGTGCACGATCCAGACGAGATCGCGATTCGCCTAATCAGCAAAGGTCAGTAGTCGAAGAACCGCTTCATGTCATCGCGGCGGGAAACTTCCGAGAGCCAGTCAATCCCAATTTTTCTTGGCGACTTTTTGCGAAGAGTCGACATTATGCTGTCGCATGTTTCCTCCGGAGTCTTGCCAGTCGTGTCAAATTCCGCGACCTTCCGCCTGCCGAATTTTTTTACAGAGTCAAAAAGCGACACGCCCAGGATTTCGCTTGCGAGGTTTTCGCGGACCTTGGAATAGGTGTAGCCCCTTTTTTCCAGCGTCGGCTCAAGATCGTACGGAGACCTGCGCAGGACAGCGACCAAGCTGATACCTGCGGGCTTCAGTACGTACGGGGCAAGGTGCCCAACTATTACGAGATCCTTCTTTGACTTGAGCGACTTTGCAAGGAGCCGGGCCAGCTTTTTGGGATCGACATCAAGCCCCTTGCCGGTTTTTCTGACAATCGCGCCGCCACCGATCGCAATGGCATTGATGTCAACAATATCGGCGCCGAGTTTGGCGGCGATAATTCTCGCGCAGGTGTGCTTGCCCACGCCAGGATTGCCTGTAATTACCAGCCGCCTTTTCATGCTGCCGGAACTAATGCTGAACCTTATTTCCGTCTTGCGATGATATGTTTATGCCCAAGAAGGGCGATAATCAACTCATGCGAACCTGCGAAACCTGCGGCAGGGTGCTGTTCTACTCTCTGAACTTTCTCTTCTCTGAAAAGATCTGCAACGAGTGCTACCTATTGTCAAAGGAAGAGAATGAGAAGCGCTAGGACTGCGGGCTTCCGCACTTGCTGCAGAATTTGAGCGAAGGTCTGATCTTGCTTCCGCAGCTGATGCAGAACTTTTCTTCCTGGCTGGGAGCATCGAGCGACACCATTGTTGGCGGGGTCATCTGCGAGGTCGGGTATGTTTCAGCGCCCTTGTACATATCCGTCACCGCGCCAGAGGGCCTGAACGAGTCGTCGACTTGCGGCATCAAATCTGATTCTTTCTTGGCGCCCTTTTCCTCAAGGTAGAGCATCAGCCGCGGCCCGTGATCGCCCCCGGCAATGCTAACCTGGTCCCCGAGCCACAGCGCGAATTTTCTCAGCGTGAGATCAGGAGTGGAAAACGTAAGCGAGTGTGTGGACATGTATTCCTCGGTGGCTGCCCTGCCGTTGAAGACTTTCGCCATGAAACAAAGTTGCGCATGGTCGGTATTAATCTATTGCGAGCGGGATCAATCGCGTACTGTTAATTGTCTAGACCTTAGAACCAGGAGCTTACATTGGATACGTCATCATTCCATTTTAGAGGTCGGGCAGAATTGTTATGCACACAGTGTGTATATACATTAATGTATAAATCGTCCGCTGTCTGTGTGACATATGAAGTAGTGAGAATTCTGAAACGCTCGAAAACGTGGCGCGGAATCCCTCCAAGAGGACATTCTCTACCGACCCCGCGCAAGAAGATCATGCCACGCCTCGACACCTTAGAGATGATTGAAGGTACCATCAGAAAGGAGCAATACTTCCAATCAAAAACCAAGCTTTGGAAGGCGCTCCCAAGGGGAGTCCAGTACGGAACACTCGGCGTAGCACTCGCATATCTGGAAAGGTCAAACAAGATAACTCGAAACAAAGATGGCTCGATAATCTGGACATTTCTGGAAGGTAGAAGGGCAAGGAAGTCGCTGGAAGAATCGAGAGAGCTATGACTACGTCATTCTGCAGCACAAGCCTGCGGAGCCAAAGTTTGCAATCATTGGTTGTTCACTGCGAGCGGCCGCACTTGCTGCAGAATTTTGCCTTTGCCGGAATAGTCGCGCCGCAAATGATGCAGTTCTTTGTTGACGGCCTCGGGAGTTCGATGTCCACCGGCCTCAGTGACGGCTCGGCCTGCGGGGAAGGCAACACGTATTCCCCGCCTGACGACGGGCCCACGCTTCCTCCGGTGCCGACAAAGCCTCCTATCCCAAAGCCGGCCTGAGGAGACGGTGTCGTAGAACCGCCGGTTGGGCTCTTGATCGAAGTGCCCTTGTCCATCGCGCCCTTCATTTCTAGAACTACGCGAATCGCAAGAAAGTTCAGGGCAGAAGTCGCGACGAGGTACTCGCCTATCTTGGAAAAGAATTCCTTTTCGTTAATCCTTCCTGCCTTGTAGAGCTGGTTGGCGTCAATGAACGACTCGTAGAGGTTTTGCGTGTCGCTGACCAGCTGCTTTAGCTTTTCGGTCAGGCCCCCTAGGGTGTCGACGCCAAAAGACATTGCCGAGAAAGAAAAGTGGAGCGGGCTTTAAAAATTGTTGGAATCGCCCGCTACTCTAGTACGAGTGGCCGTAGCCGCGGCCGCCTCCGCCATAGCTGCGCCTTCCGCCGCCATCGCTTCTTCCGCCGCGCCTCTGGCCGTAGCCGCCACCGCCGCCGTAGCTTCTGCGGGATCCGCCGTAGCTTCTTCCGCCGCCCCGGTCGCTCCTGCCATACCCGCCTCCGCCGCCGTAGCCGCCATATCGCCTGTAGCCGCCTCCGTACGAGCGCTGCGTTGCGACTGGCACCGCTATGCCCATTTCGTCGTTGAGCTTGCGGATCGGGAGCTTTGTCTGCGCAAGGATCCTGTCAAAGTCGGAAACTCTGTCCTGCGAGACAAGAGAAATCGCCTTGCCCTGACCTCCGGCCCTTGCGGTCCTGCCAATTCTGTGGAAGTAGACGTTGGGGTCTTCTGGTATGTCAAAGTTGATCACGTGCCCGACTGCCGGGACGTCGATTCCCCTTGCGGCAATGTCTGTCGCGACAAGGATGTCTTCGGTCCCCTTTCTGAACTTGAACATGGCGTTGTCCCTCTGCTTCTGCGTCAGGTCGCCGTGGATGGTCACAGCCTTAAAGCCGTCCTGCCTTAACTTGTACGAGACCCTGTCGGCCCTCTGCTTTGTTGCGGCAAAGACGATCGTCTGCGCCTTTTCTGACTGGTTCTGCCTGATAAAGTCGGCCAGGTGCTTGAACTTTTCGCGCTCTTCGACTACGAGGTACGACTGGTCTATAGAGTCCAGCGTAATTTCTTCCTCGTTGAGCCTCACCTGCTCGATGTTTTCCTTCATGTATTCCTCCGCCAGCCTGAGGATCTCAGGGGGCATTGTGGCCGAGAACAGGCAGGTCTGCCTATCGTCGTTCACGTAGAACAGGATGAACTTGATGTCGTCAATGAATCCCATGTCAAGCATCCTGTCCGCCTCGTCGAGCACCACGAACTTTACGTCATCCAGAATTATCGTCCCCTGCTTTATGTGGTCGATAAGCCTGCCCGGAGTCGCCACGATTATCTGGACGCCCCGCTTCAGCCTGTCGTGCTGGATGTTGATGCTCTGGCCTCCGTAGATGGAGACCGTCCTGATTCCTGTGTACTTTGCGAACCGGTTAATCTCATTTGTTACCTGCACCGCAAGCTCCCTTGTCGGGGCAAGTATCAGCGCCTGCACCGGGCCCTCGGGCTTGATGCGGGACAAGAGTGGCAGCCCAAATGCTGCCGTTTTTCCGGTTCCTGTGTGCGCCTGGCCCACGACATCCTTACCCTCCAAAATAAGGGGTATGGCTGCCTCTTGTATGGGAAAAGGCGACTCGAATTTGTTTTCCTTGAGCGCTCTCAACAGGTCGGCGCTCAATCCCAATTCTTCAAATGTTTTAGTCATTTTCTCTATTCACTTTTTGTGTGTGTTGTGCTTTTGCACAAACAAAAGCCACGGAAGAAGATGTAAAAGTTCGTTGTTCACACACGCGTACTTTTGACAAATCTGCCGTGCCTAAACTTTTGTCTTGACTGTACGTGTGTCGCACACCGATATAAGGTATGCGATGGATGTTTGTTGAGCACAATGGATTCCCTGTGGAGGGAAAAAATGTTGAGGCGGGTCGCTACTTGTTCTGGACCCTGCCCTCGACTTTTTTCGATCGGGATTCTATCACTAGCAGCGCCGACGCGAGCCCAATGAAAATGAGCTGGAGCGATTCAACTGCAGCTGCCATTTCGTTTACGCCGCCGCCCCTTCCCGTGATCGGGTTGCCCGGAAAGCGCGTCACTAGCCAAATCAGAAACAGCGTAGCTGTGCCTGCGATCCCTGTCGCGTACCAGGCCTTTCCCCACCTCCTTGCCATCGGAAGAGCCCAGAATATCTGTGCCGCGCCGCCTATCCCAAAAAGGATCGTTGCGTTTGGGTTAAAGTTGAGCATGCCAGGCGCCAAGATAAGGTGGAGGATTCCTGCCACTGCCGTTGCTGCAGCTGCCGAATAGTAGATGTATGAATATTTTGCCATGCTAGTTACACCACGCTGGTCCCAATAAACTCACCTAAAAAAATGGCCGGGCCTAGTAGCTCACGCTGAGCTCTTGGCTAGCGCCCCTTTCGATCTGCAGGCCGTTCACGATTCTGTCTGTCCCGTCAGGGAATGCGACTACGAGAATGTACTCTCCAGGCGGAAGGTTGAGGGAGTACTGGCCGTTCACGGACACGAAGGCACTTGCTGCAAATTCCGTGCCCTGCTGGACTGCCAGGACCGTGGCGCCTATCGCCGGAAGCCCGCCTGGCCCTGCGACATAGCCGTGTAAGACTCCGGGCTCGGTTCCCACCGGGATCTGCTCGCTGCTGTTTGCATTTGGCGCCATTCCGCCGCTTACGATAAATCCGGCAAGGGCAATTGCGCCGGCGATGCCAAGCGCGGTGTAGAGCGCGAGTTTGTATCCGCCCTTGCTTTCTAGGCGCGCCGGCTCGTGAGGCTCGGCCCTGCTTTGCTGCGGGGCCGGCGCTGACTTTCGATCTTGGCTCAGCCGCCTGTGCCCGTGCTCGTGCGACGCTCCGTAGCTTCCAAGGCCGCCCGTAAATTCTCCAGTCACTTCAAGCACGTCTTCAGAGTCGGAAATTTCCTTTAGCATGTCCAGGGTGACTTTTTGGTTTGTCACGTAGTGAGTGCCGTTGTCGTAGATTGCCGGGCTCATGCCGGTCTTGCTGATTATGTATTCCCGCACTTCGTCGGTGTCGAGGCCTTCCCTGGTAAAAACCTCAAGAAGGTACATCGGAACTACCGACGGATTCTCCATCTGGCGCAAGAGCAAGTCGTCGATGAGAGCTGGGTCCACCTTGGGCATGTGCTGCCTGTATTTCTTTTGCAGTTCTTCAAACTGCCCCTTTATTTCAAAGAGTTCTGTTGTCATGGAGGTATTATGGAAGGGGTGTGGTGATATTCTGTCTTGAACAGAAGTGATCACTTTAAACAGGGTTGTTGAAATTTGCAACGGCTGCTTATGCAGGGCAGGCGGGAAAAATCTTAATTATCGCGCGCGCTCCTTTTGGATGTGGGCGATGGCAAGGACGGCGAGTCGGATTCATCTCTGTCCAGCCTCTTTATGGAGCTCGCCAGCGAAACCCGGTTCCTTATCCTGTCATCGCTTGCTAAAAAGCCGGCAAGGCTGAGCTCGCTTTCCAGGGAGCTAAACAC